>CAZQEF010000283.1:0-2865 GCA_964592325.1 uncultured Treponema sp.
TGCCGCGTAAAAGTTGTCCCAGCTCAGCGCGGTGTGCGGATACAGATGTTTGCTCGCGGAAACAAACACGAGCTACGCGTTGTGGTCCGCGGTATATGACTGGGCAACAGAAAGCGGCTACCGCTTTACGCGAGCCGGCCTCATGGGAACGGAAAAGGACGGCGCCGGCATGACCGCCGATCACCCGGTCACCATGATTGACTGGACCTCCGCCGTTCTCTGGTGCAACGCCCTTACCGAGTACCACAACAAGGAGCACAGAACGGCATACCGCCCGGTCTACCGGTTGCACCAGACCGTGGCGAGAAGCGCCGCAACGAGGGAAGAATCCGACGCCATCATAACAGACCCCTACGCGAACGGATTCCGGCTTCCCACTGCCCTGGAATGGGAACTCGCCGCGCGCTACACCACCGAACGCGGGAACGGGGCCAACACCGAATATCCGCGCTTCAGCGGCATATACTGGCTTCCCTTCAGAACCGTCAGCGGCATTGAAGAGGCGATTCAGGGAGAACTCGGCGCCGAATACGGCCGGGTCACGAGCGTCCCGGTAAAAGAAGACTACAAAAACATCCTGGGCTTCTACGGTTTTTACCCCTCCGGAGGTGATGCGGGTAACGACGCCCCGGCAGCTGATACCCCGGACAGCACGCAGCCCGGCACACCCGCCAGCCGCGGACGGCTCTGGCAATGGTGCAACGATTATTACGGAGAATCAAACATCGATACCTACCACGTAAAACGCGGTGGCACCCGCTACCCGCGCTGTACGCCCCACTACAACTGGCCCAAAACAAAATGGGGTCCCGTCTGCGCCGGCTACAACCAGATCACCTTCCGCGTCGCCCGTACTGTCAATCAGCAAGACTGAGGCACGCTGCGGGTACCGGCGCGCAATGGCCCTGCTCACAGCCGTTCGAAGAGAGGGCCATGATCGGCGGAGGGGGAAATAATCCTCTTCAATTCACACTCATTTCATAGTAGAATAAATCAGTGCGACCAGCACTCCCGGGAGGAAGACCATGGTCCTTGAAGGAAAACGCGACGCGTATTGCGGACTCTATTGCGGAGCCTGTCCGGTATTCATGCAGACGGAGGCGGCTGTCGCCGCCGGCAAAACCGACTTTTCGGATCCTGAGGGATTCTGTCTCGGATGCAAGAGTGCAGTTGTCTCCGGCTGGTGCGCCGAGTGCACGCTGAAAAGCTGCGCGAAAGGAAAGGGTTACGACACCTGCGCCGAGTGCGCGGAATACCCCTGCGAGCCCATGAAGGGGTTTATCGAAGCCGGCGACTGGCCATATCACATTGAAACGCCGTACAACATCGCCCTCATCAAAAAAGAAGGCAAAGCGGCCTGGATGGAACATCAAAAAACCCGGTGGACCTGCCCCGGATGCGCCACCGCCCAGGACTGGTACGCGAAAAAATGCGCGTCCTGCGGCAAAGAGCAGCGCGGGTACGAGAAGAAAGTGTAAAACACAGGAGAACGCATGATCAAATGCCGCATTACTGTTTTAAAAAAAGGATACAAAGAAAAGCGCGTACACAAGCCATATGATTTTTTGATTCATCAAATTACCCTTTTTAGTGTTTGCTTTATTCATTCTATATCCGATTCCCCATACGGACAAACACATATTCTCACGTTAAAATTCAATTTGACAAAGTGGATATTTCGAAATACTGTCTTTATATATGAAAAGAATATTTGGCATCCTTTTGACCCTTCTTGTGGTGTTTTCAAACGTGCTTTTTGCCGAACCGGATAACGGGGCCGTACTTGTTCTTGAGGATTTCACACTGATCAGAAATGGTGAAAAGAGCATCTGGAACGGCGGGCAGCTTCCCGCGAACAAACCGGAAGACTCTGAACCATTAATCCTTTCAACGGAGTTTATCCTTGAAGCCGCAAAATTCGCTGAACCGCTCGGGCTCTATGTGGGACCGAGCAACTATCCCTGCGAGATGTCAATAAACGGGATCAAAATTTTTCAGTCTGGTCATTATATCTCTGCAGAGGACAACCTCTCGAATGCGTTTCCCTCATCATCCATTTTGATACCCTCCGGACTCGTGAAAACCGGCGGAGAGAAAAACACCCTGAGCATATCCATCCATCCACTCGGATATACCACTCCGTTCCCGGACGTTGTACTGGCAGGTTTCCTTACCACCGACAAAATGGCATTCGACAGAAACTTTATCAGCATTTTTCTCATCGGTGCAGTCACGCTTCTCTCGCTGGTCATCTCGGTGTATTTTCTTCTGCTCTTTTTTACCAGCGGTACCTTTCAGAAAAAGTTCCTCTACTTTTCCTTCCTTGCGCTTTCGTTTGCCATTTCCTATCTTGAAATAACAGTATCTTCAAACAGTTGTGCTGAACTGTTTTTCATGAAAGCAAGCAAAATCGGGTTTGTTTTCATCATGACCGCCCTGACACTCTTTTCCATCGAGTTCACTTCCACAAAGAAACACCGGAAGACGCTTCTGCTGGTACTGTTGATTCCCGCTATCTTTTTTACCGTGTTCCTTGCCATTCAAACTTCGCGATTGGGCGTAGACAAGTATTTTGGATTCATGATGAGTTCTTTTTTTCCTGTCATATTGATCATGAATCTTGTAATTTTGATTACCACATTCAAAAGAACAAAAAGAAAAGACGTTCTTGGCTTCTTCTTTGTACTCCTGACTGCGGTGGTTTTTGCAGCTACCGACATGTCGTACGTATTAAGAAGCACCATTCCCTATACCTATCTGACCCCCTGGGGTTTTGTAATGATGATTCTGTTCATTTTCATACTGCTCGCCTTTGAACAGATGGTTGCCGTAAAAACAAACAAGATAACAGCGGATGAATTGTCC
>CAZQEF010000284.1:0-2856 GCA_964592325.1 uncultured Treponema sp.
TGTATTCCGATGATCGAAGGCTTTCGGGCAAAATCACTCCGCAAACTCCTGGTAGGCCTTGCCGGTGGCATTATTGGTGGAATTCTCGGCGGCATGCTGCTCCAAATCTTTGTGATGAAGTACCCGGGCAGCCATATTGCGCTCCTTGCCGGCCTTATCGCATTTGGCGTCCTCCTGAGTTTCTTCTACTCATTCTTTGAAAATCGCTTCTCGTTTGGGTCAATCAAATTACTGAACGGCCCGTTACGAAACAAGGAATACCTTCTTGTAAAATCACGACTCAAAATCGGTTCACGTGACACCTGTGATATTGTATTGGCCGATTACAACCATGTAGCACCGTTACATGCATCGATAGTCGTAAAAAAAGGACGCATTATTCTGCAACCTGCCGGGAAATCATGTCCGGTAACGGTAAATGATTCACCGATTACCGAAACAGCGCTGCGACGCGAAGATGTATTTGCGATCGGCTCGGCAAAATTCATGTATGGACTTTTTTCATAATGGAGAAACCCATGAAAAACAATACCTGTCCGAATACCGGACGAATCAACCTGCTCACAATTTTCAGTATCATTCTACTCTCGTTGTCTCTGTCTCTTGCAGCAGAAAACACACGAATTACCCAGATTGATACATCACGACTCATATCAACACAATCGGTCCGACTGTTTGTCAATTTTGGCATTCCAGCAGAGGAATCAATTAACCCGGAGCTTATTACCGTCCAGGAATCAGCTGACGGCATAACGTTTCAGGATACCCGGATTACCGGAATTTCCCGTCAGGTTACCCGTAACGAAGGAATTTCCTTCCTGTTGCTTTTAGACAATTCGGGCAGTATGTGGGATGATCTTTCGGGGAAGCCCACAACAAATGAACAGAACATGCGAATGACCCATGCCAAACGGGCAATACGTGAATTCGTTGCAAGTCTGTCCCCGCTGGATCGTGCCGGTCTTGCCGTCTTTAATACCAATTACACACCGATTCAGGAAATTACGGATGATACAGACACGATACCGCTGTTTCTTGATCAGGTGGAAAAACCATCACGTGATGATGGATACACCGAGCTGTACGGGGCAATACATACTTCGCTGAATACATTCGGACAAACTGGACGTCGGAAGGTTCTCATAGTGCTCTCTGATGGAGAGCACTTCCCATTTTCAGGAAACAACTCCACAATAACTGCCGATGACGGCATTGATGCAGCGATAACCGAAGGTATAACCTGTTATGTTGTCAACTTTGGAAATACCCGCGACAGCCAGGCTCCGAGAATCGCATCAGAATCCGGCGGTCTTGTATTCAACGCAAGAAACGACCGGGAACTGTCCGGGATTTACACCACTATCCGGGAACAAATACTCAATGAATACGCTGTCACCTATATTGCTTCGATGATACCGGGTGACAAGCGCTATGTTAAAATATCATCTGACGGATATTCAGATACCGGATCTGAAGCAACACGATACTATTATTCAGGGACCTTGCTGGGAACAAACACGGCCTCACCCAGCTGGCAGTATGTTCTCTTTCTCCTTATTCCGGCGCTTCTCTGGTTTTTCCTTCTCTTTTTCAAACTTGAGAAACCCACATCAGAAGCAGGTCTGCAGTTATTGTATGGAGCAAAAGGAATGCAGACAAAAGCATTTACACTCAATAACAACCTGACTGTTATCGGCGGTTCAAATGCCGCAGATGTAACCATAGCCGGTAATCCTGCGATGAAAGAAAATGCGGCGACCATTGTTTTCGACAAGAAACAGGGAAACTACACCATTGCCGCTGATTCGGACATGACCGTTAACAACAAACCGGTCAAGTCGAAAAAACTTGAACCGGGTGATGTTATCAACATCTCGGGCACCGTAGTGGTCTATAATGATCCGTCTGATAATGGCGTATAATTGACCAACATTGGGGACAGAGTACCGGGTTTTCCCGAGCTCTGTCCCTGTTTCAATACTCTTTGATGCAACCTCTGTCCCCCTGTCAACGTCTCTCCTGCTAACGGTTGTTTTGAAGTTCTTCGGGTGTGTAAGTATATACGCTGCCGCAGTTATGACAGCAGATTTCGATTGGATGCGGCCCATTTTGAATCAGATCATCAAGTTCCTTTGTACCAAGCTGTAATAGTTTTGTGAGATACCCATCTCGTGAACATGGACAGTCAAAAACTATGGATCGTTCAAGCACAACCTCTGGGGACAGAGTACGAAATAAACCATAAATAATATCTTCTCTGTCCCCACCTTCTGCAAACCACTGTCCCAGCGATGGAGCTGCCGAAAAAGCCAGTTCAGCACTTCTTATACATTCAGGATCAGCTCCCGGCATTGCCTGCAAATACAATCCCCCCGCACCAATGACCCGGCCAGCACTGTCAAGCTGAATTCCGGTACTAAAGGCTGTTGAAATCTGCTCAGATCGTAAAAAGTACTCTGCAAGATCTTTTGCAATGTTCTTGTGGAGTATGGGGACAGAGCCAGTGACTGGTTCTCGTCCCCCTTCAGGGAATCGTGTCAGGGACACGGTTCCTTCCCCAAAATAAGGTGAAAGATCCCAGTTCTCAGGGGGCTTTGTAACCGGTATAGGGTCTTGCAGCAGATAACCGCGGACAAAACCTTCGCTAAAAGCCTCAACCCGGAAACCCGCGGCCGGTCCGATGGTATCATATCGGAATAATGCGCGATCGCGCCCTTTCATTGTTGGTATCAAAAGAGCCGCTGTTAATGAAGCCTGACCAAGCACCATGGTTTCAAGCGGGCCGAGTGAGTGCTGAATTCTCAATCTGTTTACAAAGCGTGTACCGTGAAAAAAAGCACCCCGCAACGCACCATC
>CAZQEF010000285.1:0-1255 GCA_964592325.1 uncultured Treponema sp.
GCGGTGAAAGCTGCACCTCGATCTTTGACAGCAAGGCCGGAATCTCCCTCGACGATAACTTCGTCAAGATCGTATCCTGGTACGACAACGAATGGGGATATTCCAACAAGGTTTGCGAAATGGCAAAGGTTGTTGCGAAGTAAGACTTCGTTCCCGTAATGAAAAGACCGTCCGCTAGCCGGGCGGTCTTTTTTTTGCTATAGTGGCCAAAACAAAATTCTGAGGAGTCGCATATGTCAGATATTATCGTTGGTGTAATCGGTTTCGGAACGGTCGGAAAAGGAGTCGTAAAAATTCTCCTGAATGACCGGGAAATCCTTGAGCAGCGCGCCGGATGCAGAGTGGAACTCAGGCGTATTGAGGATCTTGACACCACGACCGACCGGGGTATAGCGGTTCCCGCCGGAATGCTTACCGATGATATTGCCGCAATTCTTGACGACTCTGAAATAAACACTGTTGTAGAGGTAATCGGCGGAGAAAATCCCGCGCGCACCTTCATTGAAAAAGCGCTTGCGGCCGGAAAGAACGTGGTTACCTCCAACAAGGAAGTAATAGCGAAGCATGGTAAAAACTTTACCGCGCTCGCGAAAAAGAATAACTGTACCATTCTGTATGAAGCCGCGGTCGGCGGCGGCATTCCCGTTCTTCACGCGATCCGAAATTCCCTGTCCGCGAACCGTATCGAGAAAGTTTTCGGTATCGTGAACGGCACCACCAATTTCATCCTTTCCAAAATGACCGAAACCGGCGCCGACTTCGGTGAAACGCTTAAGGAAGCACAGGCGCTCGGATACGCCGAAGCGGATCCCAAAAACGATGTGGAGGGTTATGACGCGGCCTACAAAATGGCCATCCTTGCCTCGCTTGCCTTCCGCTGCTCCGTCAGCTTCAACGACATTTACCGCGAAGGTATTACCCGCATTTCGGCAGAGGATATTCGCTCTGCCGACCGCTTCGGGTATACCATCAAGATGCTCGCGATGGGCATTAACCATGCGGACGCCATCGAGCTGCGGGTGCATCCGGTCATGATCGAGAAGAATCACCCCCTGGCTACTGTGTCGGATGCATTCAATGCGATCTACATCAAGGGTGAAAGCCTCGGAGAGTCCATGCTGTACGGACGCGGGGCAGGGGAGCTTCCCACTGCATCGGCTGTAGTTGGCGACGTGATGAACCTCGCGTTCCGGGATTCAACGGCCTTCAACCGCGATACCGAGTTCGCCCACAACGAGCGGAAGGTCATGTCCAT
>CAZQEF010000285.1:1265-2831 GCA_964592325.1 uncultured Treponema sp.
CAACGAGTGCTTTACCAGCTTCTTTATCCGCTGCGTGGTTGACGATGCTCCCGGCGTGCTCGCGAAACTTTCGAACATATTCGCGACCAACGAAGTAAGCATACAGGCCATCCAGCAGATCGACGCGGAAGCGGGCAAGGCAATCATTACCATCGTGACCCACCGGGTGAACGAGGAGAAAATGCGCGCCGCCCTCAACGAGATCGAAGGCCTTCCCTGCGTGCAGCAGGTCGCTTCGGTTATCCGGGTCGGGCTCGGCGACGAGCAACTGTGATTTGATCACTTTACTCCCGGATTAAAATACGCGAAACTTGATTGCATGACATACGACACAATCATTATCGGAAAAGGGCCGGCGGGTATTTCTGCCGCGGTCTATCTTGCTCGTTCGGGACACCAGGTTCTCGTCCTCGGAAAAGATGCGGGCGCGCTTGAGCGGGCCGAATCGATAGAAAATTTCTACGGGTTCCCCGAACCCCTTACCGGCGCTGAACTCGCCGCGCGGGGCATAGCCCAGGCTGAACGGCTCGGCGTTGAGGTACGGGCCGAAGAAGTGGTACATCTCGGTATGGAAGCGCTCTGGTCGGTCAAGACCGATGGCGGGCACTATACGGCGAAGACCGTGCTCCTCGCGACCGGCAAGGCACGAACCGCGCTCAAGGTTCCCGGGTTTGAGGAATTCCGCGGCAGGGGCATCAGCTTCTGCGTTACCTGCGACGGCTTTCTCTACCGTGGCAAAAAACTTGCCCTCCTGGGCGCGGGCGAGTACGCCGCGAACGAATATGCCGAGCTTGGCGCCTTTACGTCCGACAGGGTGGTGTTCACGAACGGCGCGGAGATAACCGGGTCCTTTCCGGACGATACCCGCTTTGTTACCGGAAAAATCGCCGCGTTCTCCGGCGGAGACACCGTTTCCGCCATCACCACGGAAGACGGTACCGAACATCCGGTTGACGGCGTGTTCGCCGCGCTCGGTACCGCGGGTGCCGCGAGTTTTGCCGCGACGCTGGGAATCGAACTTGCCGGTACCGACATCGTGGTGGACAACGAATATATGACCAACATTCCCGGCATTTTCGCCGCCGGCGACTGCACCGGCGGATTCCTGCAGATCGCAAAGGCCGTCTCGGATGGTGCGCACGCGGCGAAAGGCATCAATGGCTGGCTGAAAAAAAACTGACGTTTATTTTGATGCCGCCCCGGCGAACCCAGGGGGTGTCATTCCTCCAGGGCTTGCGGAACATGGTGTAAATTGCTATATTTTGCACGATTTATCACACCGTGTACTTTAAATTCCCCAGGAGGAACAGAATATGATCAAGACAATCAAGGATGTTGATCTTTCCGGAAAACGCGTCATCATGCGCGTGGACTTCAATGTGCCCATGAAAGACGGAGTCGTACAGGATGATACCCGCATTACCGCGGCTCTTCCGTCCATCAAGTATATCCTCGAGCAGAAACCTCGCTCGATCGTGCTCATGAGCCACCTGGGCGATCCCGCCAAGGATCCCAAAAAGGCAAAAGAAAAAGCGGAAAAGGACGGCAAGGCGTTCGACGTGGATG
>CAZQEF010000286.1:0-239 GCA_964592325.1 uncultured Treponema sp.
TCATGAACTGCTGAAATACGCGATTGACCTCCGCTCAATGACCAGCGGAACCGGTTCCTTCGAAATGGTCTTCGACCATTACAGCCCCATATCCGGAAAAATCGCCGAAGATGTCATCACGGCGGCAAAAGAATTCATCAAACAACAATCGGAAGACGATTAATGAAAAAGGCGGTCTGTTTCACAGACCGCCTTTCTTTTACTTTCTCTTGTTCATTGCCACATATTCCCGGAATTCT
>CAZQEF010000286.1:249-2822 GCA_964592325.1 uncultured Treponema sp.
AACCTGCTTGAACGCTGGCCGGTAAATCCTGCCGCCCGAGATTATTTCTTCCAGACGGTGCGCGGCCCATCCGGCCATGCGGGAAATGGCAAAAATGGGGGTAAACAGTTCCGGTGGAATATCGAGCATCGAATACACAAACCCGGAATAAAAATCCACATTGGTGCAAATGCTTTTGTCATTCCCCTTCTCCTCGCGAAAGATATCAGGAAAGATCTTTTCGATAAGGCAATACAGATCGAATTCTTCCTTGAAGCCTTTTACCTCTGCAAGAACCCTGGCTTTTTCCCGGAGCAGGGTGGCACGGGGATCAGAAATGGTGTACACCGCATGTCCCTGACCATACACGAGACCGGTTTTATCTCCTGCTTCCTTTCGCACAATCTTCCGCAGATAGGCGCCGAGTTCCCGCTCATTGCTCCAGTCCTGAACATTTGCCTTTATTTCTTCCATCATGGTAATGACCTTGATGTTCGCCCCACCGTGACGGCGCCCTTTCAGGGAACCGACCGCGGCGCTTATTGCCGAATAGGTATCGGTGTCTGCGGATGAAACAACATGGACCGTAAGCGATGAATTATTCCCTCCGCCGTGCTCGGCATGGAGAATGAGCGCGAGATCAAGAAGTTCGGCCTCAAGCTTGTCATAATTTTTATCCGCACGGATCATCCGAAGGAAATTTTCCGCGGTTGAGAGATTGGGGAGCGGATTATGCAGATACATGCTCTTTCCGTCAAAGTTTCGCCGTTTTGCCTGGTATCCGTAGGCAACCATCGCCGGGAACCTGGCAATGAGCTGAATGCACTGCAGCAGGACATTCCTGACCGATACATCCTCGGCGTCAGGATCATAGGAATACGAAACCAGCACAGAGCGTGCCAGTTTGTTCATGATGTCAGAAGACGGCGATTTCAGAATCATGTCTTCAACGAAATTATTGGGCAGTTCACGATACTCGCCGAGAATGGCATCGAATTCGTCAAGCTGGGACGCGTTGGGAAGCTCCCCGAACAAGAGCAGATATGCTACCTGTTCAAAACCGAACATATCGCTGTTTTCCACGTCGGATATGATATCTTCCACATCATATCCGCGGTAAATAAGCTTCCCCGGGACCGGGACGTGCTTGCCGTCTATAATATCGTACCCGTATACATTGCCGATACTGGTCAAACCAACCAGCACGCCCTTTCCGTCACTGTCCCTGAGGCCGCGCTTCACGTCGTATTTTGTGTACAATTCGGGATCTATATACCCGTGTTGTTCGGCTAGAAGAGAAAGCTCGTCAAGTAAAGAAGGTTTTACAGAATCAAATCGCATAATATTTCCCTCCAAGAAACAAACTATGCATATTTATACAAGATAAGCATGGTTTCATACAAGCAGTATTCATGTAAAAAAGCGAAAAAAGAATCTTTTTCCCTTTTCGTATAATTATACATCTTATTGCATATTTATCAAAAAAAGGAGTCATTTCCCCTTTGACGCGTATATCGAAACATGATACTGTTTCTTCCATGAAAACAACGCTAATCAAGGATATTCTCGTCTCGGAACCGGATGGCAGGGACGTTACCGTGTACGGCTGGGTTCGTACAAAACGTGAAACCAAGAACCTCATTTTTGTCCAGGTAAATGACGGCTCCTGTTTTGCTTCAATACAGATAACCTTTGACCGGGATACCGGCATAAATCCTGCAGTTCTTGAGGCCCTGAAGAAGATAACAACCGGGGCCTCAATCGAGACTACCGGCCGTCTTGTTGCGTCTCCCGCATCCGGACAGGCGGTGGAGATTCAGGCAGCGCAGCTGGTTGTTCTCGGCGAAGCTCCCGCGGAAACATACCCGCTGCAAAAGAAAAACCACTCATTCGAGTTCCTCCGTGAAATTGCGCACCTCCGTCCGAGAACCAATACGTTCGGCGCCATTGCCCGAATACGCAGCCAGATGGCTTATGCCATCCATGTGTTTTTTCAGGAACGTGGATTCAACTATGTGCATACTCCCATTATCACCGCCTCTGACTGCGAAGGCGCCGGAGAAATGTTTCAGGTCACCACCCTTGATCTTGAAGCACTTACAAAGAGCACTGCGGAACCGGGAAAGCCGGCCGTCGATTTCACCCGTGATTTCTTTGGCAAGCCGGCGAACCTCACCGTATCCGGACAGCTGGAAGCCGAAACCTATGCGACCGCGGTATCCCGCGTGTACACGTTCGGTCCGACCTTCCGTGCCGAAAACTCAAACACGACCCGCCATCTCGCCGAGTTCTGGATGATCGAACCGGAAATCGCGTTTTGTGACATAACCGGAAACATGGATATCGCCGAAGAGTTTATCAAATTCCTTCTTGAATGGGCGCTTGACAAGTGCAGGGAGGACATGGCCTTCTTCGATGCCCGTATCCAGCCGGGACTCATTGAGACACTCACCAAAGTTGCCTCCTCCAGATTTGTCAGAATCACGTATACCGAAGCAATTGAACAGCTTGAAAAGAATGCCGGATCATTCGAATTCAAACCGTTCTGGGGATGCGATCTTCAAAGCGAACACGAGAGATATTTAACCGAGAAA
>CAZQEF010000287.1:0-2819 GCA_964592325.1 uncultured Treponema sp.
TCAAACGGCAAGGATATTTATATGCTTTGGCCTGAAAAAATCCCTGAAACTTGCGCCAAAATCTGGCACCATTTAAAAGAAAAAAACCATATCGAAAATTTAGGTATTGTCGTTACCGACAGCCGTTCTGTTGTTGAAGGCGCACTTTTTATTCCTCTCATGGGAGAATCCCAAGACGGTCATTCGTATATTCCCCAGGCACTGGAAGCCGGTGCACAGATTATCTTTGTTGATACTGCCCATGGAGAAGGTTCTGCCGGTATGTTTTCACAACTCGCCCGTCAGTATGGAGCAGCATTCATCATGGTTTCCAATACCCTCCGCGCGCTCCAAGATGCTGCGCGAGCTTACGTGCGCAAGTTCCCTTCATTAAAGAAAATCGCTATTACCGGTTCAAGTGGTAAAACAACAACCAAGGAATTAACGGCGGCAATTTTCTCACGGAAATATACCGTTGTTGCAAATGCCGGAAACCTGAACTCGGAGACAGGACTTCCGCTTTCTGTTTTCCGTCTTCGCAAAGAACACGAATTCGGTATTTTCGAGCTTGGAATGAACAGACGGGGCGAGATGCATGAAATTGCCGGAGTGCTTGAACCTGACACCGCGCTCGTTACAAACACCGGCACTGCCCATATCGGAATTCTCGGCACGCGGCAGGCCATTGCTGAGGAAAAAAAGACAGTATTTTCTTTTTTTACCGACAAGTGCACCGGATTTGTTTTTGAAGATGACGAGTTCCGCGATTTTCTTGTTTCAGGAAACCGCGGGCATTTTTCTTATTTTGGTGCCAGAAGTACCCCGGGTATAACGGGTACTGAATCTCTCGGCCTCGAAGGGTGGTGCCTGCATTACGAAGGGGAGAGCATCCGTTTTCCCATGCCCGGACCCTATAATCTCGTAAACGCCTATGCCGCAATAGCGCTTGCGCGGCAGTACGGGATAACTCCTGATTGCATTCGGGAGGGTCTGGAATCAGTATCCCCGATATTCGGGAGAACCGAAATATACCGTAGTGCGGTAACTGCTGTTTTTGATTATTACAATGCCAACCCGCAATCAATGCGCGAGGCCATGCAGTTCTGTGATGATGTCGACTGGCAGGGAGAGAAAATATTCGTACTTGGTTCAATGCTTGAACTGGGTTCGGTTACCCGGGAAGCGCACCGGGATATTTGTACGGTTGCGGACCGTTCAAGCGCTTCGCACATCATGCTGTTTGGAAAGGACATGCTTGAAGCCGGCCGGGATATTGAGTGGAACCACCGGTCAGTGTTTTTTGCAGAGACTATGGAAGAGTTGATGGCGCAGTTGAAGACGGTTCTCAGCTCCAACGCGCTTGTTTTTATCAAGGGTTCCCGCGGTATGGCTCTTGAACGGCTCCGTCCGGTACTTGAC
This sequence comes from uncultured Treponema sp., assembly GCA_964592325.1. GTDB lineage: Bacteria > Spirochaetota > Spirochaetia > Treponematales > Treponemataceae > Teretinema. The sequence goes on from CAZQEF010000287.1 coordinate 1,399, forward strand.
CGGTTTGAGAAAACGGAGGCGGATACATGATACAGCAACGCCTGTTTACCGCAGAGAAAAACAGCCGTCCGGAACAAACGGACATTACCTACATGCTGCTCATGGTGCTCATGACCGGTCTTGGATTTGTCACGCTCTATACCGGCTCCATGGCATATGCAGAGCGTCTGTTCGGCGATCAGCTGTATTTCATTCGCAGACAGGGTATAACCCTGGCTTTTTCTCTTGTCGGCTGTATTCTGTGTGCGACCCTCCCGCTGTCATTTATCAGAAAAATACTCCCGCAAATAGTCATACTGACAATCGTACTGTCACTGCTTCCGTTTATTCCCGGAATCGGTGTGACGAAAAACGGCGCCTCGCGATGGATCAACCTGGGCACATTTACCTTTCAGCCGTCAGAGCTCATGAAACTTGCTCTGGTTCTTTTTCTTGCAAATCTCTTTGACAAAAAACATGATCGTCTTGACGATCCTGATGTGTCAGTATATCCGGCAACCATCATGAGTTTTGTCATGATTGCCATTGTATATCTTCAGAACGATTTCTCGACGGCACTCTTTCTCATGTTGATTGCGCTTGTCATGTTCTTTATAGCCGGGGTTCGGCTGCACTGGTTTGCAAAACTGTGCTTTCTTACCATTCCCTTTGTCGCACTGATGGTATTGACCGAGGAATACCGTGTTGAACGGATTCTGTCGTACCTTCAGCCACACAAGGATCCTCTTGGTGCAGGGTATCAGGTAAATGCTGCACTTGCCGCTTTGAGGGAAGGTGAATTCTGGGGCCGCGGACTGGGAAACGGCATAAAGAAACTGTCAAGTATTCCGGAAGTGCAATCTGACTTTATTTTCGCAGTTTGGGCGGAAGAAATGGGGTACTTCGGTGTATTGGTATATTTTGGTGTTCTTGCTTTCTTTTCATATCGGGGATTCAGGATTGCACTTCGTACGCGGGACCGCTTTGGCGCACTGCTTGCGTTTGGCTGTACAACAATCATTTTCCTGCAATCACTCATGAACTGCGGAGTAGTTGTCCGGGTGTTTCCCGCGACCGGTGTGCCTCTGCCTTTTTTCTCATCGGGCGGATCTTCTTTGCTGGTAACACTGTGTCTGTGCGGATTTGTATTAAATGTTTCTCATGCGAAAAACCGGGAGGGTTCGGAATATGTCTGACCTGTATGTCTTTGAAGAAAAAATCGAACATACGTCATGGAAGCCGGTGGTACTCAAAATTTTGATTGCGGTTCTGGCGGTTTTTCTCGTTGCGGAATTTGTGTTTTATCTTCTTGTAATACCGGCAACCTCAACCATCAGACTGAATGTCCAGGGCACTGAAAAAGTTGGCTATGATGAAATATCGGCATTGACCGGGATTACCGGCCGCGAGAAATGGATATCATTCGATACTGTTGGTACTGC
>CAZQEF010000288.1:0-2815 GCA_964592325.1 uncultured Treponema sp.
TCGCCGGTTACGGTGAGGAGCGCCGGAAGCTTCGTTTTCACGATCTCGTAGCCTCCCTCGATCGAGCGTTCCGCGGTAATTGTGTCGTTTTTAAGTTCCATGATCTTGTTGACGCAGGATATCTGGTCGATCTTGAGCTTCTCCGCCGTCTGGGGGCCAACCTGTGCCGTGTCTCCGTCGATTGCCTGGCGCCCGCAGAGGATGAGGTCAAATTTCCCTGATTTCTTGACCGCCATGGAAAGCGCGTAGGAGGTGGCGAGAGTGTCCGCTCCGGCGAAGGCCCGGTCCGTAACAAGGACAACTTCATCAGCACCCCGGAAAAGCGAGTCGCGCAAAATCTGTGCCGCATTGGGAGGTCCCATGGTAATGACGGTGACCTTGCCGCCGTGTTTTTCCTTGATCTTCAGGGCTTCTTCCAGGGCGTTAAGATCTTCCGGATTGAAAATGGCCGGAAGAGCGGCCCGGTTGACGGTCCCGTCTTCTTTCATTGCCTGTCCGGTAATGTTGTGGGTATCGGGAACCTGTTTCGCCAATACGACTATCTCATAACTCACCTTGTACCTCCATAGTTGGTTCTGTCCGGTTTGTCTATCAAAATAACAAAATGACAAAATCTGTCAAACTCAATTTGTACCATAAATAAAAAGTCCCCGTCAAGGGAAAGAAACGGCGTCTTCATTTATGGTTTACAAAACAGGAGTTTCCGGTATTATGAATGTACACATACAGTACAAATAAGCATGTTTTTTTCTTGAGTTGCGGTGTACAGGAGACGATAACGAAATATGGGAAATCGTTTACGGTTGGGATTACAAATCAACTCGACTGATGCGGATTATTCGCGGGATCTGATTGAAGGAATCTCTGTCTGGTGTACGGCGAATGATGCGACGCTGATCATTTTCTCCGGGCGTTCGTTCGGATGGCCGTATGGGTATGAGTATCAGAACTCTGCCATCTACAGTCATATTCATACCGGGACGGTTGATGCGGTAATCATTATAACCGGTACCCAGTGCAATTTTATCTCGAAACAAGAGCTTGACGAATATCTTGCCGCCCGAGCCCCGCTGCCGATCGTCAGTGTGAGCATTGCGCTGGACGGAATTCCCAGTATCGTTGTTGATAATGACACCGGGCTTAGAAACCTGATTTCGCACGTTATCGAAGTTCATGGTGCGAAACGTATCGCGGTCATGAAGGGGCCGGAGGATAATTCAGAGGCAATACAACGTCTTGCCCTTTTCCGGGAAACGCTTGAAGCATATGGACTGGAAAATGACCCCGAGCTTGAGTTCTTCGGGGATTTTTCAACTGAATATACCCTGATTTCACTCAAGCAGTATCTCAAAGAACACGAGCTTGATTTTGACGCGCTCGTGTGTCTGAATGACAACATGGCACTCGGTGCCATCCATTATTTCCAGGAAGCGGGGATCCGCGTTCCGGAAGACGTTATCGTTACCGGTTTTGACGACATCCACCGGTCACGATACGATGTGCCTTCAATTAGTACGGTGAGTCAGGATCTGGTGGAACAGGGGCGTCTTGCAGCAGAATACGCAGCCGCTCTCTTTCAGGGTCGGGATGTTCCCCCCTGTACCATATTGCAGACAAGGGCCCTCTATCGGCAAAGCTGTGGGTGTCTTCCCCGGGGAAATCTGGAATATACCGCCATTACCGAGGATAACACCAAGGTGCCAGCGTCACCCGAGTTTTACACCGACCCCGGCAAGCGCTGGTTCCGGCTTCAGGATGATCTGCACAAGCTCCGTCTCTATCTCTCCCGGCTTATTTCCGTTCTTTCGTTTACTGATCTCATAGAAGACCTCAAAAAGAATTTTGAATCATTTGATATCAACTCCGCCGCGATCATACTCTTCAAGAAAGAAATAAAAAACCATCGCCAAAACCGGTTCATGCTGCCTGACGAAGCGGAGGTTATTCTCCATTACGATGAGAAAACAAAGTCGGGGATATCCCGGGAAGTGATTCATTTCAATCCGCAGGAAATGCTCCTTCCTTCGGGTCTTTTTTCCGACAGACGGAGAACGTTTGTAGCGAATGCATTGTACCACCGCGAGCATCAACTCGGATACATCGTTTTCGAGATGGGTTCTTGCGATTCCTCGATTTATGAAACGCTTTGCGTTCAACTATCCACCACGATTCGCTCCGCGCTTGTTTTTGCCGAAAAAGAAGCTGCCGAGGAACGTCTGAATGAAGCGCTGTATGATCTGGAGAAATCAAACAAGAAATTGAATGACATGTCCCGAACCGATGATCTGACCAGACTCTATAACCGCCGGGGTTTTATCTCCCTGGGGCAGCAGGCGATAGATCTTGCGCTGCGGATGAATAAAAATGGTCTTATTGTTTTTGGTGATATGGACGGCCTTAAAATCATCAATGATACCTGGGGCCATGAAGCGGGTGACCGGGCCATAGCCGCCATGGCAGGGGTTCTCAGAAAAACATTCCGCAACATGGATGTTCTGGCCCGTCTTGGCGGAGACGAGTTTGCCGTTGTTGCGGTGGATATCAATGCTGAATTCGTGGGAACCCTGCGGGCTCGTATAGAGGGACTTCTTGATGAGTATAACAGAACGTCCGGAGAAGCGTTTACTCTCTCAATCAGTATCGGCGCCGTCGAGTTTTCCGGTCATGAGAACAACCAGCTGGAGAAACTGCTCTCTGTTGCCGATTCCCTGCTCTATGAAGAAAAACGCATAAAGCGGGAAAAACGGCAACAGAAAGAGGATTCCGTTTAGCGCTGGAGTTTCCGGTATACGCCCCGGTGCGGGGTGTCGGCTTC
>CAZQEF010000289.1:0-2815 GCA_964592325.1 uncultured Treponema sp.
GGTCTTGCCTTTTTTTCTGGTGAGCAATTATATCATAGCGCTCGGTTTGACCCTGTTGGTAGTCATCCTCATCATTCTCGGATTTAATTATTATCTGTGTACTGCAAAAGAATTGTCGTTCAAAAAGCATTTTACCGAAATGCTGCTGCTCAGCCTTGGAGTTACCGTCCTTTCATTCGGTGTCGGTATCGCGGTCAAGCAGCTTTTCGGAATCGAGATATAACGTATGGTACTTGGCATTCCGCTTTTTTTCCTCTTTTGCGTGTACGGCGTTGTGAACACCTATTTGCCGGTTTTTATTTCCTCTATGGGGTATTCGGTTCCTGAAATAGGCATTCTCATGGGATGTTTTGAGGCAGCCGGTCTTTCATGGAAGATGGTTACGCCCGAAGGGAGTGATGCCGGATGGCGTACGATTGTTGACGTACTCGACCGGGGACTGCCGGTTGTCCTTCGTGTTGACATGCGCTTCTTGCCCTACCGGTACGGCGGCAAGACCGGTCCCCGGTACATGTCATTCGGCGCGCACTACATAACCCTTTTCGGGGTAAACCATGCAGATGGCACCGCGCTGGTGACGGACACCGAATTCCGGGGACTGCAAACGGTCAAACTCTCCGATTTGCACCGTGCACGAACTTCCACAACGAAAAACTTCCCGCCACGGGGCGAGTTCTACTGGATTGAACCGCCGGAAAGGCGGGGTGAACAACGGCTCAGACTGGATACCGACAGTCTTTTCCGTTCATCGCTATCGACCGTCATTGAAAACTATGAAACCGGCGCGCTTGAAAACCTCTCCCGGTTTCCGGATGATCTGACCGTGTTTCAGGACTGGTCCGGTAAAACCTTCTTGTATCCGGCGATTCTGGACTACATGGCAGCCAACATTGAAGACAACGGAACCGGCGGGGCTTCCTTCAGGGTGCTCTACAAGGAGTTTCTCGAGTATGCCGCACGGGAGAGCAGCTATGGGAAACAGGTCGATTCCCTGATTCCGTTGTGCGAAGGATCTGTTGCTGAATGGCATCGATTGTCGGCGGCTTGCCGGGATCTCTCACCACGTATCAAGGGAATGACGGCAGATGAACGACAGAAAGCGTTTTCCTCCCTTGCGGAAATTGCCCGTCAGATTTACGATCAGGAGATGGCTCTCTATCGCGGTATGAAGAAACTCGCGGACGCAGGTAGATAAAGGACGGAATAATGTTGACAATCGGGGAATTTTCGCAGGCAACACGACTTTCACTCAAGGCGCTCAGGATTTACCACGAGGAAGGACTTCTCGTTCCCGAAGATGTGGATCCGCACACCGGGTACCGGAAATACGGGGATGCGTCTTTCGCACGGGCCTCGAGCATAACCGCCCTGAAAGAACTCGGATTTTCCGTGAAAGAAATGACCTCGATTCTCGCATCCTGCAAGGATGACGGCGATCTTGCCGGATTTCTCGAAAAGCGGCTGGCCGCGGTTGAGAGAGAGCTTGCCGAGAAAAACCGTGTACGAAACAGTATCAAATTTATTCTTGAAACACAGAGGAGCACTATCATGCAAAAACCGATGCACATAACCATACAATCCTTTCCCGCAACGACTATCCTGGGCATCCGGTACCGGGGACGCTACGATGAATGCGGCAAGCACTTTTCCACTCTTTTCAGAACGGTAGGACGATTCGTGACCGGCGCACCATTTTGTTTGTATCATGCGCCCGCGGAAGAGGACGGATTGGCCGATATTGAAGTTTGTGTCGCGGTAAGAAAGCCGCTTACGGTAGCTGGTATGGATTGCCGGGTTCTTGAAGAGCGGAAATGCGTAACGGCAGTCTGGAAAGGGACCTATGAGGGGATCGGAGAGGCTTATCGACGATTGTTCGGGTATATCAACGAGAATCAGCTTGAATCGAAAGGCTCTCCCCAGGAAGTATATCTCAAAGGACCGGGAATGATCATTCCTCGGAATCCAAAACGGTTCCTGACCGAAATCCGGATTCCGGTGGAGTAAGCCTCTGCCAACGCAATACCCCGCCGGGAAGCTAAACACCCGCTCCGGGAGCTGGCACCCCGCCGGGGATTTGCGCATGCTGTCTGCTCGCCCAACACCCCGCCGGGATATAGAGCACTTTTTTTGGCTGATAACACCCCGCCGGGGAGTTGGCACCCTGTATGTCTGTTAACACCCCGCCGGGGTTCTCAGCATGTTTCAATCGTCAACGGAATTGGCTTTTTTCCGTCAACATCAGTTATGTTGAACGTTTCTGCAAGAGCGGCGCTCACGAATCGTTTTCCTGATTTTTCAAACAAGTCCCGGTCCTGGAGGAGGGCACAGATGACCCGCCCGGTGAATTCGGGCGATTCGGAATTCTCGAGATTAAAAAAATCCTTGTTTGCCATGACCGCTTCCGTACGCACCAGACCGGGGTACAAGGTTAGTACGGTAATGTTCTTGTCACGGAGTTCGAAGCCCATGCACTCGGTCATCTTGTTTGTTGCCGCCTTTGCAACCGAGTAGGCCGTCCCCTGGTCATTCTTTTCCGCCGGCCAGAACGAAAGATTCACCATCAAACCGTTCCTCCGGGGAATCATCAGCCGCGCAGCAAGGCTGCTTGCGACGAAATGGGCGCGTACTCCGGCGGTAAACATCTTGTCCCATCGTTCGAAAGGCATATCCCAAAATCCCGCTTCCTTCCAGAACTCGGTCCCGTCGGTGAAATGCTCATAGCCGCCCCAGACCGCGTTGACGAGAACGTCCAGTTTTCCTTGCTCTGCGCTTATTTGAGCAAAAACCCTTTCCGTGGCATGGTCATCCGTATGAT
>CAZQEF010000290.1:0-2813 GCA_964592325.1 uncultured Treponema sp.
AGATGATATCAATTAACGCTTTACTGATATTCTTGGTGTCAAGTCCGGCGAAAATTTTCCGCTTTGGGGGTGCGGCCTTTTTTCGTGCACATACGTGTACCGGGCGAAGAAGTAGCGGCCCATGAAGCGGCTCATAAACGCTTTGAATTTCCACTTTAACGTCAATAGTGCCGTGTGTTTGCCCCTTTTTGCGCACTTCAGGCTGTGTGCGACGACACGGGCCGGATCTATTCCCTTGAGAACTTCTTTACGGGCTCCGTTTGAGGCTACCGCGGCAAACTCAGTGGAAACCGGGCCGGGGCAAACCGCGGTGACCGTAACCCCCCGGTCTGCGAGTTCGGCGCCGATACCGCAGCTGAAACTGAGCACATAGGCTTTCGTTGCGGCGTATACGGCGAAATTTCCCAGAGGGATAAAAGCGGCAAGACTGGCCACGTTAATGATCCGTGATCCTTCCTGCAAAAAAGGGAGGGCCGTGTGTGTTATTCCGGTCAGGGCATACACATTCAGGTCAATCATATCAAGTTCGCGTTGGACAGGAGTTTCCTCAAAGGGGCCATATGTTCCAAATCCGGCATTATTCACCAGAGTATCAATAACGATGTCCCGGTTTTCATGAACCGCCTTTTCGAAAAAGGTCACCCCGGATTTCCCCGAGAGGGTGCCGGCGAATATTTTGACGCCAGGTGCCCCCGGATTTCGGGAAATTTCGGAAGAGAGCGCCTCAAGACGGTTCTGTCTACGGGCAAAAAGCCATATTTCGTCAATTTTCCGTGTTGCAGCAAGCTGACGCGCGTATTCATACCCAAGGCCGGAGCTGGCTCCGGTTACTATCCCTATTCGTTTCATGCTTTCAGTCTATCTTGTTTTTTACTGCCTTTGCAAGGATGAGGGACTTTTTGAATTATGAAAATGGAGAAAAAAGTCAAATTAGAGAAAAAGCAAAAAATTAAGTTATTTTTAAAATTACCCTGAATTTTCCTTGTTTTTTTCAAGAATTATGCCGATAATGGAGATAGTGGAGTTTTGCCTCCGGGAGTAGCCAATGAAAAGACTGGTTTTGACAGGTATTTGCTTTCTCATGTCGATTCTTGCAGTCCATGCTTTTGGCAGCAAGGATACGGTAGATACACCGGTCGATAACCTGGACAGCTGGCTGGAAACAGTCGATATCTCTCAAAAGAAACCGGGTAAATACAATATCCTCATTACCGCGGAAGACCTTGCCGGGAATCAGGGTTTTGCCGGTCCCTATAATATGTATATTGATCCCGATTCCGATCTTCCGGTAACGCAGATAACCAATCCGCTTCATGACATGCGGGTTCCCGGGAACCTCAACATCGTTGGAACCAGTATCGATGATGATGCCATCGATTATGTTGAAATCATTCTTGATGAAAATGATAAGCCGGTACGGGCGGAAGGGAAGGAATTCTGGTCATACTATCTTGATACTAACGCCATGTCCGAAGGCGCGCATACCCTTTCTGTATATGGCGTAGATATATACGGTGTGAAAGGGAATCCTCATACGGTGACCTGGCACCTTGACAGGAACCGGCCTGAAACAATGGTGACGAGTCCGGATATGGGCGCTCTGGTTGCCGGAAAATTTACTCTGTCCGGAACGGTAACGGATGGAAACGGAATCAGTGAGCTGTTTTATTCTCTTGATAACGGGGAAACCTATTCCCCTGTTTCGATCAAGCATGACAAGGATGCCGGAAACTGGCATTTCAGCGTAGATATTGAGTCGCAGGATATGCCGGACGGTCCGGCTGTTTGCTGGTTTAAAGCGGTGGACGGAGAAGGTTCCGAGGGAGTCAACACCTTCCTTTTCTTTGTGGATAATACGCCTCCTGATGTTGGAATCATTTCTCCGCTTCCCGAGGAAGCGGTCAATGGTGTTTTTTCTGTTTCCGGTTATGCCCGAGATATTCTCGGAATTACGCGTCTTTCCTGGAATTTTGGGAAAGAATCCGGGGATTTTGAGTTAATCGAGGGAAACCCGTACTGGGTCAGGGAATTTGATCTCTCCGGCGTGAATACGCGTTCATCGGAAATCATTATTACCGCAGAAGACGTGGCCGGAAATGTTACGACTCTGAAGTACCGGATTCTGGTGGATCAGACCCTCGATATTCCCTCGCTGGAAATCCTTTCTCCTGAACCTGATGAAATTGTCGCGGACCGTGTGCTCGTTACCGGCTTTGCAAAAGACGACGACGCCATTTCCGCCATTCGCTATTCTGTGGATAACGGGGAGCAGCAGACGGTTGCTTCTTCCGGATCCTTCGGGATAGAACTACAGGATCTGTCTGCCGGTACTCATTCGGTCGAGATCTTGCCGGTTGATATTCACGGGGTTGCCGGCGATCCGGTAACACGTTCCTTTGTTGCGGCGGGCGCTCCTCCCGAAATTCTTGTTGATACGGTTGAAGGTCCATTAAAACAGATTCATCCGGAAACCGGCAAAGAACTGACGGTAATCATCGTTTCGGAAAGTGGCCTTGAACAGGTGTCCTGGCAGCTTACGGGAAAAGATGTTCAGACAGCCGCTGTGCGTTCGGGTTCAAAGGAACATGTTCTGCGTATTCCCGTGGGACGGGATGTGCCTTTCGGTCTGGTGAATCTTTCAGTTACCGCGAAAGATATTTATGGCAGGGAAAAACGGAGCAACGCGGTATTCCATGTTACCAATCTTTCCATTCCCCGGGGAGCTCCTCCCGACATTTCTGACGAAGACATCCGTTCCTCGGCCGAGGTGCAGATTCCCGAATCCGGCAAGGTTCCTGCCAGCACCGGAACTG
>CAZQEF010000291.1:0-2811 GCA_964592325.1 uncultured Treponema sp.
GATTTCTGCTGCCAGCCGCCAGCCATCCATTTCGGGCATGACCATATCAATAAAAACCACATTGAAAGGGGCCCGCGCCTGAACTGATGACTGCATGAGTGAAAGCGCCTGGTTTCCCGATTGCGCCCGGGAAACCTGGTAATACCCCTGTGCCGCAAGCATACCGGTAAGGATATTCAGTGTGCCGGGATTATCATCTACCACAAGGAAGCGGGTCTGGCTTGAAAGGGGAAGCTTTCTCGGGGTTGGTTGTACTGCCGCCGTGATGAGGGGTATTTCAAACCAGAATCGGCTCCCCCGCGGTTCGTTCGGGGCTACACCGATTTTTCCGCCCATGAGGGTAATTATATTGCGTGATATGGAAAGACCGAGGCCGGTTCCGCCATATTTCCTTGTTGTGGAAGCATCTGCCTGGAAGAACTCGGTAAAAAGCTTTTTTCTGGCTGTTTCTTTAATTCCGATTCCCGTGTCTGTTACTTCCACATAGAGAATTTGTTCCTGTTGTTCTGAAACCGAGAGTTCCGGATCCCCGGTCCCCGGAAAAGCCCGAACATAGATTTCACCCGATTCGGTGAATTTGACCGCGTTTTTTACGAGATTGAGGAGTACCTGCTGCAGGCGGTTCGGATCGCCGACGATCGAAGCGGGTATATCCGAACTGATATCAATATTGACTTCAAGGCCCTTTTTGTGTGCTTCCATGGCAACAAGATCAACTGTACGCTCAATAACATCGACCGGGTCAAAGTCAATTGCTTCAATTTTGAGTTTTCCTGCTTCCATCTTGGTAATGTCCAGGATGTCATTTATGAGTGTAAGCAGTACGTCGGCGCTGAAGTGGATCTGCCGGGTATATTCGGTTTGTTCTTCGTCCAGACGGGTTTCCGCAAGGAGCTCGGACATGCCGATTATGGTCTGTATTGGGGTACGGATTTCATGGCTGATATTTGCCAGAAACTGGCTTCGGTTCAGACTTGCTTTTTCCGCATTCTCTTTGGCTTCGATCAGATGTGTTTCTTTTATGATTTGCGGCGTGATATCATCAATCAACGCAAAAAATCTGTTTTCTTCCTGCCGGTGAACATTCATCCGGTACCAGGAAAGGGTATCCGCGTTATGTTTGCGGGTAAAATCGCAGGAAAAGAAGTGGTCGGTACCGGCCAGGTATGCATCGAACCGTTCCGCCTCTCCGGGACTTGAACGTTCGAGAACAATTTTCCTGATTGAAGGGAGGGTTCCTTTCCCCGCCGGATTTTCTCCGGCAATCGAGAGCAGTGTTTCTGCCGGGGCATTCCATTCAACCGGGACACCGGTATCATCAAGAACAAGATATGGTATACGCGAACTTTTCAGATAGTCGTTAGCGGATTTTGCCATATCAAAGTTCCGCCTTCAGCACCTCTATTGCTTTTTTCAGAAGCAGATGCGGCTCAAGCGGTTTGATCAAATAGCTTTTTACGCCGGACGATAATGCTTTCATGACTGCTTCACGTTTGCTTACCGCGGAAAGCACGATTACCGGACTGACAATGTTTTGCTCCCGGATCTTCTGCAATACCTGGAATCCGTTCATTTCGGGCATGATGAGATCAAGAAAAATCAGGTTGTAGCGGTCATGTTTACCGTTTGTCAGAAACGCAGCTCCGGATTCAAACAAATCCACTTTGGCATTTATTGCCTGAAACGTTTTTGCCAGAATATTCCTGATTACAACATCATCGTCTATAACTGCGATGTAGATATCCTGCGCCACGGTGCGCAGGGATTCAAGTTCCGACTTGAAACGCATTTCAAAGCTTGCCTGTTCGGTTCCGGCAGTATCCGCGCTGAGAATTTTTTCGGATATGGCTGCCGTTTTGTTTTCTCCGTTTCCGGTATCCCGTATCAGGGAATCTACCGCGCTGGCAAGATTGTCCACAACTTCAATTTCCCGGTATTGCTTGTTTCCGGATACAAATTCGCGGGTAAAACCGTCCATGGTCAGTATCCGGATACTGCGGTTCCTGATCCGGGAATCTGACATGATATTATCAAGTAAAAGTTCAAGGTTTGTGCCGTCGGCAAAGGTGAGAGAGAGATCGCTCATCATGACCAGCACCTTGGGAGCGGCAAGAGCGTAGAGCTCGATAAGTTCACGGATACGGTACTTGAGAAGGCCGATTTTTTCCCGGTTGAGGCCCTGAGCAATTTCAATGAAGATTATGCCTTCATTTACTCTCGCTTCCATGATACACGGGGTTACATCAATCGCAAATTCGATTCCGAGTGCGGTACCGGCTTCGGTGAAAAGCTGGTCTATTTTAACCGGTTTGGGAATTATCTTGCGCACACCAAGCTGTCCGAGCCGGCTGATGAACGGTTTTTCAAGTTCATGAGCCATAAGTATGACCGGAATTTTTCGCGCGTTCGGGTCCTGTGCCTTTTCTTCAAGAAGATCAATCAGAAAATCCTTGGCGGAGGTATAATCAATTATGGCAAGGTCGGGAACGAGCGAACGCATTTTTGACAGGCCGTCGAGTTTCCCGACACATATTGATATTTCAACTTTCTTGGATTCCAGTTTTTCGCTGATAAAATCCCTGAATATGCTTGATTCATCAATAATGAGTACTTGTTTCATACACGTGAAAGTATAGCGTCTGTATTGCTTTTAGAAAAGCGAAAAAAGACATTCAGGAGGCGGAAGTGTCTGAAATGATGAGGTCATTTCTCAGATCAACAAAATCATTCCAGTCAAGACGGCTTCCGGGTACATCCAGTGCGTGCCGTGCGGCGGTGTTGGCAAAATCAAGCGCATCGGTAAGGGAAAGG
>CAZQEF010000292.1:0-2808 GCA_964592325.1 uncultured Treponema sp.
GAAGTAACGAACGCGGTGATTGCAGAAGTGCTGCAGTGGGCCTATAACAACGGGAAGTTCAGTACGACGGTTGGAGACCATAACGGACTCAGTACTACAACGGCAAAACAGGGCGGACAGGTATTAATTACTCTTGGTGCTTCTAATTCACGTATTATCTATGATGGTTCCGGTCTGTTTTCTGTTGTTGAAGGGTACGAGTATCATCCGGCAACGAGTATTACTTGGTATGGTGCCGTTCTTTTCTGTAATTGGCTCACCGAAATACGTGATAATAGTACTGAAAACTTGGTATATAGAGATATTGATACAACCTGGGAGCATACAGAAACAAAAGAAAATCGTGAAAAAAGAGGATATCGTCTACCCTCGGGTGCTGAATGGGAATACACAGCACGTTACCGGGGCTCTGATTCCACAAATACCGTTAACGGATACAGCAACCCTTTTTATACAAAAGGAAATTCAGCCAGCGGTGCGACAGCTTCTGTTTACGATAATACCAACGGGTCCGGAGAACCCGGAAAGAGCGCCACTGATGCTGTTGCTGTTTATGGTTTCTATTTTGATGGCAATGGAAATTTGATTGCCACCGGAACAAGTGATACTGCAATGGTAAAAAGTCTTGGACCAGCCAGCTCCAACGCACTTGGCTTGTATGATATGTCTGGAAATGTTTCGGAATGGTGTTTTACTTCAGAAGCCGTGGGAGTACGGATGTCTCGTGGGGGACGTTGGAGAACCAACGCAAATCATATACTAGTGAGTTCTATAACAAACCGTGTTCCTGACGACAATCCCCCCAACTATCTTGGCTTCCGTCTCTGTCAAACTGAGGAGTAAAATTCGAGGAAAGTGAAAAGAACACAAAAGCGGTCCTTCGGGAACCGCTTTTTTTTATCACGCTCATTCGAAAGCCATGGTATGGTGTATGTAAAGGAATTATCAACATGAAACGAAAAATCATATGGTTTGTGTACGCGCTTTTCTTTTTAGGCGGGCTTTTTCTGAAGAGTTTTGCAAATACGGAAGTTTTCCGGTCCATGGGACAGATGCTGGATTTTTCTGTAACGACCCTCATGTTCTTTTTACAGTTTATTTTTTATCTTGTGCTGGCTATTGCCGTTTTGCTCTTGCGGCGAACAAGTCTTTTCTGTCCGGATAAAGTTCCGGCTGTGATTGAAGCGCGGAAAGCTCTTGCTCCTTCTGCCCTGTTTCTTGCTGCAGTGTTATTCCTGCAAATTGGAGCACGCGCTTTTATTCCGTGTCAGACACTATCCTACAACAGTCTTTTGGCCATGTTTTTATTTGGAAGTACTCTGGTGATTCTTGCTCCGATTATGGAGGAATTGTATTTCAGGGAAATCATGCTCGATCATTTTCTCGTGGAGAAAAAAATGACCAGGGCAGGAGCCATAACACTCAGTGCGATTCTCTTTTTTCTTCCCCATTTGTTTAATGAGAATCTCAGCTTTGTAAATTTCGTTTTTGGTTTTTTTATAGCATTGGTATTTCTCTACACCCGGAAAATTCTTCTTGCCATTATTATTCATGCATGTATGAACCTGGTCGGACTGCTTTTTGTAAGCGGAGCTTTTCCGGTCCTGGGCAAATATTTCGGCGCGGGTTTGTTTTTTGCCGTTCTTCCGTTGATGGCAGCCGCGTTTGTGCTGCTCGTCAGATCCGCACGGAAGGCGGAGCGTGCCGCGGCATCCGTTCCTGTTTCATGATTCGATTTTTTCTATCTTGAAGTATACGGGGCGGGTGCCGTCAGTATGGAATACGGCGCCCAGCTCGTAAACGCGGGGTACGCGTCGGTCGCCTACGACCGGGGTATGGTCCCTTTTTCCTCCGGGCGATCGCGGAATGGCTGGGCGCGGGAAGGTAAGGGACAGCCTCCAGGCCGGGTGTTAGTTCTGCTTTCGTGTCACCATCGACGAGATGTGTTCAACCGCATTGAACAACGTGTTGAACAGATCCTGAACTTCCTGCATGTGTTTTTGAATTTCCCCTGATTCATTTTGTTGAATTCTCAGAATATTCGAAAAGGTATCCAGCGTATCCCGGAAAGATTTTAATGTTGTTGCGGTCTTTTCGTTGGTTTCCTTTTCCTCATGGGAAAGATCCTTGATAAGCATGGTGTCATTGATCAGGTCCTTGACGGATACCAGTATCTGGCGCGCTTCGACAAGCTGTTCCGAAGACACGGTTTGCAGTTGAACCATGGAAGTGGCTGTATCCCGCATTTCTCTTATGATATGACCGAGCCCCTCACTGACCTCATCGGAATAATCGTTGCTCTTGAGGACGGCTTCCTTCATTTTTTCGATCTGTCCACGGCTTGCGCTCACCTGTTCGCGGGATTGCTCGGCGAGTGTTCTGACTTCGTCGGCAACTACCGAGAAACCTTTTCCCGCGTCACCCGCATGCGCCGCTTCTATCGCCGCGTTCATGGCAAGAAGATTGGTCCGATCGGAGATTTCCAGGATTGTTTGCAGAAGGTCCTCAAGGAAGCCGGTATATTCAGCGATTTTTTTGAGGGCAAGACTGGATTCTTCAACTGTTTCCGTGCTTTTACCCGCGATCGTATTCAGCCGGTTTGCCGCTTCTCCCGCTTCCCCGATGGAACGGGTGGTTCTCTCGACGTTTTCAACCATGTTCTCAATGGTCCGCGCAAGCTGTTCCGAAAAAGCAGTCTGATTCTGAATCGCGGTAAAGAGTTTTTCATTTGCTTTCTGAATATTCTCTTCGACCTGGGAGAGGGCGGATTCAAGCTGGTTCTTCTCGGTCAGCATCATGGCTCCGGTG
>CAZQEF010000293.1:0-2807 GCA_964592325.1 uncultured Treponema sp.
GTACCGACTTCGACATCGCCGACCGGCTCTACTTTGAACCGCTCACCGCGGAAGATGTAGAGAACATCGTGGTAAACGAGAAACCGGACGCCGCGGTCGTGCAATTTGGCGGCCAGACGGCCATCAAGCTCGCGAAGGCGCTCACGGCAATGGGAGTCCCCCTTCTGGGTACCTCCGCCAAGGATGTGGACCGGGCGGAAGACCGGGAGCTTTTTGACGAAGTACTGCAAAAAACCGCCATACCGCGTCCCGCCGGAAAAACGGTCTTTACCGAAGAAGAAGCCATAGCCGCCGCGCACGATCTCGGCTACCCCGTACTTGTGCGTCCGTCATACGTACTCGGCGGCCAGGGTATGGAAATTGCCCGTTCGGACGCGGATATCGCCGAGTTCATGGAGATCATCAACCGGGTGCATCAGGACAACCCGATTCTGGTCGACAAATACATGGAAGGCCGTGAAGCCGAGGTTGACGCGATATGCGACGGCACCGACATTCTCATCCCCGGCATCATGGAACACGTGGAACGCGCCGGAATCCATTCGGGAGACAGCATCTCCATCTATCCGTCGGTTAACCTCACGGCTCGCCAAAAAGAACGCATGACCGAACAAACCCGCCTCCTTGCGCGGGAGTTGAACGTGGTGGGCCTCATCAACATACAGTTCATCGTCACGAACGACGAACTGTACGTAATCGAGGTAAATCCCCGTTCGAGCCGGACGGTGCCGTATATCAGCAAGGTAACCGGCCTACCGGTCATCGATCTCGCCGTTCGCTGCATGCTTGGAGAACGCCTCGCGGACATGGGGTACGGAACCGGACTCTACAAGGAATCCCCCTGGTACGCGGTCAAGGTGCCGGTGTTCAGTTTTGAGAAACTCGACCTCGTGGACCCGTCGCTCGGACCGGAAATGAAGTCTACCGGAGAAGCGCTCGGAATTGCCGCGGACTGGAGCGAAGCGCTCTACAAGGGCTTTCTCGGGGCGGGTTTGAAAATCCGCCGGAAAGCGGACGGTACCGGGACTATACTGGTCAGCCTCCGGGAACGGGACCGGGAAGAAGCACTGCCCGTTATCGAACGATTCAGAACGGCGGGATTCACTATCGCCGCGACGGCGGGAACCCGGGATTTCCTGGAGAAAAACAACGTTCCCTGTGACATGGCGATCCTTGATGGTGAGGGTCATACCCTGTTCGACGCGCTCCGCGCGGGCGAGTATGCCCTGGTCATCAATACCCCGAGCCGCGGCCGCGACAAAGACCGCGCGGGATTCCGCGTACGCCGGGCCGCCGTGGAACATAACTGTGCCTGTCTCACCTCGCTCGACACGGCAGGCGCACTCGCCGTGAGCCTTTCCCGCACGACGGGAACGGTTCCCGAGCCGCTCAACATCGCCTCGCTTTTCGGATAAAAAAAGGCCGCCGGGAAAAACCCGGCGGCCTTTTTACGCGAGTAGTTTGTCAGAACACGATTCCGGCGTTGATACCGGTCACGTACGTATTGCCCTTCTCGCTGAAAGAAATACTGAACGGAACCTCAAAGCGGACCGGTCCCGCGCCGAATCCGATACCGGCCATGATCCGCGGCCGGACAAGCTTCGCGTCTTCCTTTGTGGTGCTGGTAATCGTTATGCGGCCGGGCGTATTCGTGGTAGGGACTGCTCCCCCGGTATAAACAAACGCGACCTGCTGGTTCGACTCCATGGTAATCTCGCCCGATCCGAACGTGAGGTCAACCCCCGCTCCGATCATGAGGTCGAGTATGTACAAAAGGCGGACACCGGTAGTCGCCTCAATGGGGACGGTAAAGGTCGAGGACTCGATTGACGCGGACAGTTCGGGTACTACGGCAAGATACCCATCTACGACAGCTGCTCCAAGGGTAACCGCCGAAGTGAACCCGGCGTCATCGGGAACAAATTTGGTTTCCACGGTAGTCTTCTGGTAATACAGACCGCTCGAGATATTCAACCCCTGCCACTTGAACACTCCCAGGGGCACGGATTTTGGTTTGACAAGCTGGTAGGTCAAACCGCCGCCGAAGGACTTGGTTTCAAAATAATACTCTTCGGTGAGGGTTCCCGCGCTGAGATCAAAATAGCCGAATTTCACGTTGGCGCGCAGACCGGAGACAAGAAAGCCGAGATTGATGCCGGCGGAGAGGTTGAACGGATGAAGCGCGATACCCGCGTAGGTGTCGTTCTCGTTCTCGATGATGTTTCCGGAACGGTAATCGGAAAGTGACAGGGAATCCGCCATGGTTATCGCGGCGCCGAACCCGTAGGCAATGCTGAAAATCTTGTAGTTGTACGGAGAGCGGAAGAGGCCGGAATAGGCGCTCGCGGAGCCGGTATCGGCAAAACCCTGCGCGAAATCGGGCTGCTGGGTATACTTCTGTATGTCGGGATCCGAGGCGATTTGATTGGCATAGGACTCAAGGTCAACCACGGGAACATAGTAAGTAGTTGCACCAACCGTAATGGTCGGTGAAACAATCGTTACATCAACTGCCCACAATCCTGCAGCAAGAAAGACGAACAGGACGCATACCGCTGCTGCCCGCCGAAAGAATCTGGTTTTCATAACACTACCTCCAGGTACGGTTACGGGGATACAAGCCCGTTTAAATGCATAACCACCTTGAATGATACTGGATACCCGGCCGGCAGGCAACATTTTCCTGCAGATTTTATCTCATTTTTCAATGCAAGTTCTTACAGTTTTACTGTATATTTATGCATAGTTCTCTTGCTTTTTTTTCCCCGGTACAGTAAAGTACGGTTATAACACAGAAGCAACGGGGC
>CAZQEF010000294.1:0-2801 GCA_964592325.1 uncultured Treponema sp.
TATCAAGCGAAAGATACGGCTCGTCAAACAATACGGACCACACCAGAGAATCGCCATGCTGAGCGGATGGTACACTTTCACGGTCAAGCCAGGACTTTCTCACCTGTTCAAGCATGGAGGTCTTTTCACGGTCAAGTTCCGCTGGCGTAATGCCGTATTGCTGAATCCGCTCCAACTCAACAACGAGCTCTTCAAAGGCCTGTTCAAATTTTCCCGGAGAAGGGGCCATCCAGATCCAGGAAAAGCGCAGGGCGGGAACCAGACGCCATGCTCCGCTTTCCGCGGCAAGAATCAGCGGATCGGATACAATTGTTTTTTCCTGCAGTCGGCTGTTGAACACCGAAAATGCAATTGTTTCAACAAGTCTTTTACGATAATCCGCGGCCGTCCTCAGGGACAACGCGTCCTGGTGCTGAAGAATCTGCGTTGTTGTATACGTCAGCTCCGGATCATGAACGACAAGCGCTTCCGGCTCCGGAACCGGAGGGGTATCTGGTTCCGGTCGGATCCGGGGATTCTTCGAGGGGGGAATGTCAGAAAACACACTCCGGATTTTTCCTTCCAGAAGCGCTGCATCGGTATCTCCCACGGCAATTACCGTCATGAGTTCGGGGCGATACCAGTCCCGATAGAAATCAACAATACGATCACGGCTCAGAGTGCGGATTGTCTCCGGATCACCAATGGGCAAACGATTCGCGTACGGCATTCCCCGAAAAATAACGGGAATCTGACGGTCGCGCACCCGCTGGCTCGCTCCACGACCAAGTCGCCATTCTTCAATAATTATGGACCTTTCTTTTTCCAGTTCTTCAGGATCGAAGGTTACCGAATCCGCCCACTCACGGAGAATGGCAAGTGAACGGTCAAGAATTGCCGGGTCATCAGCCGGTATTTCCAGCTTGTATACCGTCTCGTCAAACGAAGTATGCGCGTTTACTTCCGGACCGAAAGCCATACCGATGGTTTCGAAATAGTCTACAAGATCTTCCTTGCGGAAACTCCTGGTTCCCTTGAAAGCCATATGCTCAACGAGATGTGCTATTCCTGTCTGATCATCGTCTTCCAGCACCGAACCGGCACGGACAACCAGGCGCAGTATGATCCGGTTTTCAGGCTCATGATTTTCCATGACTTTCCAGGAAAGCCCGTTATCAAGCGCCCCCGAAACAACCCGGGAATCGGTATGCAGCAATGCTTCATCTGAAGAAGACGATAAAGAAGCACATGCCGACAAAAGCAGCAAGGCCGCCATTACAGCAAGCGAATACAGTTTTTTCATTTTCAACTCCGGTTATATTTATCAGACAGTAAAGCGGCCAACATCTTTACTGATACTCGTAGCCGTTTCATTATTGGCAGTTCCAAGCTCACTGATCTGCCGTACGGCACCGGAAATCTCGGTGACACCCGATGTAATTTTCGCCATCAGGTTGTTTACCGTTTCCGTTATGGACTGGAGACTTGAAAGCACATCAAGAAGACGCCGGTTTCCGTCGGTCATTTCAACAGACCCCTGTTCAACGGAGACCGTAATATCGCGCATGGAACCGAGTGCATCCAGGATCTGCGAGCCGCCGGCATTTTGCTCAACCATGGCGCTGTTAATCTGACTGACCAAACCATACACCTCATCCACAGACTTTTCAATTCGGGAAAATGCGCCGGTTGTATGGGAGGAACTGTCATCTACCTGTGTTATGAGATCCTTAACCTCGAGAATATTGGTCTTGATTATTCTTGTCTGTGCGGCGGCGGACTCGGCAAGTTTCCGTATTTCATCTGCAACAACCGCAAAGCCGCGACCTGCTTCTCCCGCATGGGCTGCTTCTATCGCCGCATTCATGGCCAGAAGGTTCGTCTGACTTGCAATATTCGAAATGAGCACTGTTGCCTCGTTAAGATGGTCGGAACTTTCGCTGACCTTCCGGATCATCGCCGTAACATCAGCCAGGCGTTTCTGCCCGTCCGATGACACCTGACGCAGTTCATCGACATGCCCCTGGGTATTTTTGGTTAATCCGGAAACCGAAGCAAAATTTGAAATCATCTGCTCAATGGCTGCGGAAGATTCCGTTACCGCGGACGCCTGCGTCTTGATGGACAGACCAAGAGATTCAATATTCCGCGCCATCTGCTCAACGACCGCTGCCGTTTCATCAAGACTGGATTTCTGTTCATCCATACGGTTTTTGGCAGTTTGGACATTGGACTGTATCTGGTTGATACTCGCAGCAGTTTCCGTCGTATTGCCGGCAAGGCTTTCTGTTGATTCATTGAGGGATGATACATCACGTGAAATATCGGACACCGTATCACGTATTGAATCAAACAGTGTATTGAGTCCGTTCGCCATTTCAGTTATTTCATCCTTGCTGCGCATTTCAATCCTTGCCGTCAAATTTCCGCCAGCGGCTTCCGCCACTGCGTTGTTGATGGTAAGGAACCGCGAAATAACCGCCCGGTTAAGGAACAGGGACAACACCGCCGAAATGATAAGGAGAGCAACAACGGCAAGCACATAGCTGGCCAGCGATATATTCCGCGCAACGGCAAGCAAATCTTCTTCATCTATTGTTACTCCGATTATCCATTCAAGTGCGTTCATCCGGTGAAATGCAAGATACTTCCTGTGGATCATCCGTTCGTCGGAACCCTTGGTCCAGAGGTAACTGATGAAATCGCTTTTAACCGTATCATTCGTCATTTTCTGGATAAAATCATATTCACTCAGATTGACGCCATGCAGAGACGCGTCGGGATGTCCTACGACAGTACCCGTCCGGTCTACGATAAAGGAA
>CAZQEF010000295.1:0-2796 GCA_964592325.1 uncultured Treponema sp.
GCTGCGAAAAACAACACCACCCACCGTTTCGGAAAAACAAATGCGAACTTTTTGGTCATAAAAGCCTCCAGGGCATACAAATGTCAAAATGGAGTATTTCACAAATCATGCTCGAAGAAAGAAGAATTGCTGCATGGTCAACGATCTTTTCCAAGAACGAAACGGGTATGGAAACACATCCTGTCCTTAATGATAACGCCCCTTTGGGCACAGCTTCGCCATTCACGCCCGTTGGCGCATTTTTTCGCGGGGCAGGAGATGACCATTCCGGCCGGATGCCGCGGCCGAAACACGCTGGCAACAGGTACGGAAATCTTGTTCAATTCATGAACGATGATATCAGAAAAAGGGTGTCAACGCAAGGAAAATCAGCGTTGAAGTATGCTATACTGGATGCGTATGGAACAGTATATAACGCCACTTCTCGATCTCTTGCACCTGCCGGACGCCTGGAGACCGGCCGTATCGGTACTCGTCTCGACCGGAGCGCTTGTCGCCATCGCGCTGGTTATCCGTCTCGCGGGCAAGCTGGTTAATACCTTTATCGTGCAGCGCGCAATCCGAAAAACACAAACCAGCTGGGACGACATTCTTTTTGACCATGGCGTGTTTGCGCGTACCGCCGGCATACTCACCGTCGCCGCTCTTCTCATTTTGTATCCCGTATTCTTTACCGGGGAACATGTCCTTATCGCGCTCGGCTACCGGTTGATCGTTGCCTGGCTTGTCATTCTCGCGACCCGGCTCGCCTCGAAATTCCTCGATGCCGTAAACGGTATTTATAATGTTGCGAGTCCTGAGATCGCGAAACGGAAACCGGTAAAAGGCTACCTGCAGATGATCAAGATATTCCTCTACGTCGTGGGAGGAATACTTGTTGTTACCGGGATACTGAACATATCACCGGTCGGCATTCTCAGCGGATTCGGTGCCATGAGCGCCGTGCTCATGCTCGTGTTCAAGGATTCAATCATGGGTCTGGTGGCGAGCCTCCAGCTTACCGGGAACGACCTCGTGCGGATCGGCGACTGGATCGAGATGCCAAAGTACGGTGCAGACGGCGATGTTATCGACATTACCCTCCAGTCCATTCAGGTACGCAACTGGGACATGACGATTACGAGCATTCCCATTTATGCCCTGATCTCGGACAGTTTCAAGAACTGGCGGGGCATGAGCGAAGCCGGCGGACGCCGGGCGCGGCGGACGGTATATCTTGACATGAAAGCGGTACGATTCCTGACCGAAGAAGAGCTTGACCGATTGCAGAAGCTGCCCCTGCTCGCGGAGTACCTCGCGGGCAAGCGGAGGGAGATTGCCGAGCACAACGCGCGGCTTGCGGCTTCCGGCGACGACAATGTTTCGCCCCGGCGCCTGACGAACCTGGGGACTTTCCGCGCATATGTGGTCGCGTATCTCAAAGCGCATCCCATGGTTTCAAAGGAGCTCACCTGTATGGTGCGCTACCTTGAAACCACGGCAAAGGGTATTCCGATGGAATTGTATTTTTTCTCGACAGACAAGTCCTGGGTGAACTACGAAGCGATCCAGAGCGATATCATGGATCACATCCTCTCGGTCATGAGCTCATTCTCACTGCGTGTATTCCAGGACCTTTCAGGGGCGGATCTTACTCAAGAAAATAGGTTTTTATCGGCGGGAAACCATTAAACTCTACCGAAGCGTAACTTGACGTGTAGGCGCCGGCAGAAAGCCAGTAGAGCCGGTCACCCACCTTGAGATCGAGCGGCAGTCGGTACTTGTAATCTTCGTACATGATGTCCATGCTGTCGCAGGTAGGGCCCGCCAGAATAACGTCGCCGCGTTTTTTGTCAGTTTTGTCATCCCGGGTAACGATGGGATATTTTATTGATTCACCGAGTGTTTCGATAAGGCCGTTGAATTTTCCGGTATCGCAATACACCCAGCGGTAGAGCGCGGTATTGTTCTTGCGTGAAGTGAGTACTACTTCGGTAACGAGAATTCCCGCGTCTCCCACGAGGGAACGGCCCGGTTCCAGAACGACATGCGGAATATCTTCTCCAAAGTCGTCGCGGAGGTAGCGGGTAATCTCCGATGCGTAGGCAGAGAGATCGTTTGCCTCCTCCACATACGCGGCGGGGAAACCGCCTCCCATGTTGATGATCTGGAGCTTGATGTCTTCTTCTTCCTCGAGGCTCGTCATGAGGTACTTTGTTTTCGCGATGGCGTCGTTCCACTGGCCGATGTCGCGCTGCTGGCTTCCCACATGAAAGGAGATGCCGTACGGCGTGAGTCCCTTGTCGCGGGCGCGGACCAGGAGGTCGTAGGCCATGTCCGGGTGGCAGCCGAATTTCCGCGAAAGCGGCCAGTCGGCGGTTCCGGAGTTCTCAACCAGGATACGCACATAGACCTTGGATCCCGGCGCGAAGGTGATGATATGCTTGAGATCTTCCTTGCTGTCGGTGGCGAACATGCGCACACCTTTTTCATAGAAGTACTCGATGTCTTTTGCTTTCTTGATTGTGTTGCCGTAACTGATGCGTTCGGGGGCGACGCCGAGAGAGAGCACCTTGTCCAGCTCGAAGCGGCTGGCTATGTCGAAATAGCCGCCCAGTTCGTTGATGAGCGTGATTACCTGCGGTGCAGGATTCGCCTTTACGGCATAATAAATCTGGGCGAAGGGAAATGAATCCTTCAGTTTAATATAGTTCTTCTTGATGGTCCGTAAGTTAATTACCACAAAAGGTGTTTCGAGTTTATCCGAAAACTCGAGGAACCGCTCCCAGTCCGTATCCGTAATGTAATCCTGTCTTT
>CAZQEF010000296.1:0-2783 GCA_964592325.1 uncultured Treponema sp.
TTCAAGACCTTTGTCTGGCTCGTGCTCCCCATGTCGGTACCGGCGCTCGCAAGCTTTGCCATTTTTCAGTTCCTCTGGGTATGGAATGACTATCTCGTTGCCCTTATCTTCCTGGGAGACCGGCACCGGGTCGTGACCAGCGCATTGGCGTCCATGATCGGAGAAAAGGGCCAGGATTGGCACTTGCTTACCTCGGGCGCATTCCTGAGCATGCTTCTGCCGCTTGCCGTATTCTTCGGTCTCCAGCGTTTCTTTGTGCGGGGACTTATGGCCGGTTCCGTAAAGGGCTGATCCGTCAGGAGAGAATACTGGTATAGAGCGAAAAATAATCGGCCGCCATGCGTTTTGCTGAAAACCGTTCTTCCACGGTTTTCCGGCAAACGTTGCGGTCGATTGTTTGTATATCCCGGATGCGTTCAGCCGCCTCGTCCGCGTTCGTTACCAGAAATCCGGTTTTACCGTCATCAATCAGTTCCGGCATGCTGCCACGGTTGATTGCGATAACCGGAGTTCCGGTAGCCATGGACTCAATCACGGAAAGACCGAAAGGTTCGTCAAAGTTGATCGGATGGAGGAGGGCAAGTGCGTTTCCCAAAAGACGATCACGGCTTTCCGGCCCCACACTTCCGAGGTATTCCACTTCACCGGTATCTATTGACGGTTGTACAAAGGTATCGAAATAGGCTCTGTCCTGGATTATTCCTGCCATTTTCAGGGGAATCCCCGTTTTGCGGGCAATCGTAATTGCTTCCCTGGCTCCCTTGTCCGGGTGGAACCGTCCGTAGAAAAGCAGGTAGTCCCGTGAAGGCTTTTCCGCGAAGGTGAAGCGGTCAAGATCTATCCCGTGATATATGGTCGCCGCATAGGAAAGACGCGGAGAACGGTCGCTGGTACTTATGGAAACATAGTGCGATCGACTGTTGTACTTCTCGTAGACCGGTATGATCGACGCTGATGAAAATCCGTGTATCGTGGTAACAAGCGGTGTACTGACGAAGGACGAGTACGTGAGGGGCAGAAAGTCAAACTGGTTGTGGATCAGGTCAAAGCGGGATGCCTTTTCAAAACAGTTGCTTATGTGCAGACACTCCGATACTTTGGCGTTTGCCTCCGGGTTTTCCTCATACCCCTGTGCACAAACGGCATCAAGAGTACCCGCCGTCTGGGAATCGGCGGTTGCGAAGAGGGTTACCTCAACGCCGAGCTGCACCAGTTCTTCGGTTAAAAGCGAGGTAACAAGCTCCCATGGTCCGTAGTGACGGGGTGGTGTTCGCCAGGCCACGGGAGCGAGCATGGCGATTCTCATTCGATATTCTCCATGGCATCAAGAACCTCGGTCAGGGATACCGTCGCGAAGCTGGATGAGTAATCCGACATGGCATAGGGAACAAGAAGAAGGTCGCCCACCTGCATCATGCCGCAGGTATACACGACATTGGGAACATATCCGGAACGTTCGTTTTCCTTTGGCTCAATGAGCGGTTCACGCAGGCGTCCGATTACTCTTGTGGGGTCGTTGAGATCCAGAAGAAATGCGCCAATGCAGTACTTGCGCATGGGGCCCACACCATGGCTGAGCACGAGCCAGCCTCGTTCTGTTTCTATGGGTGAGCCGCAGTTTCCTATCTGGATAAACTCCCAGGGGAACGTGGGGCGGAGCAGAATTTTCCGTTCAAACCAGAAATGAATATTGTCCGAATACATGATGAACAGGTTCTCGTTATCCTGCCGGGAAATCATGACATACTGACCGTCTATCTTGCGCGGAAACAGTGCCATACCCTTGTTCTGGGCAGCCGGACCGTTCAGGGTGAGAAAGCGGAATGACGTAAAATCCCCGGTTTCAATGAGCTGCGGCAGTATGGTATGGCCGTCATATGCCGTATAGGTACCATAGTAGGTGCGCGATCCGTCGTCATCGATAAACTGGACAAAGCGCACATCTTCCATTCCCTTTTTCTGGTCTGGAGTAAAGGGAAACAGGGCTTTTTCGGAAGTCTGATGAGTTGGGTCAAAGACAACGGTGAAGTTCGCATAGGCGAGTGCAACAATTGCGTGAATCGATTCTTCCTGCTCCACGCTTGGCGGGTTTTCATGACGGTCATCTTTTATCGCCTTGGTGAGTTCGGCCAGAGTAAATGTGTCGTCGGTAAGGCGGTTCATGATCTGTTCACGAATATCCCGGTTTATGCGGAGTTCAGCGAGTTTCCGTGAAAACAGCGCCTTGTCGTATAACTGGATCGGCGTTTGCCGGGGTTCGGTAACATAGGTCGTCGGTTTGTGAACTGTTACCGTTCCATCGGCATATACGATTCCTTCACGGAATACGATTGAGGAAATGTGGCCTTCACCAACCGCACGAAGGCTGAGAATGAATCGTATGGCACCGTCGGGAAGGTTTTCCTGAACAGGGTGCGGGACAATGGACGGATTGAAAAGTGCGGCGGATTCAAGCGCGTATTCCTGGGTAAAATAGGATCCGATCAGCAGTTTCCGCTCGTCTGACAGGGGCCGGTCGGTAATGATCGCCGGTTCGACCGCTGAATAGTTCCTGATCAGATACTGCCGCAGATCAAGGTGCCGCCAACCGAATTCGGAGAACACACGGTCAAGAGTCTTGCGTACCTCCGTATCGTCCATCATGGTAACGCGCGAAATGATGCGGCTCTGGCGGTTCTCGTCGCCCGGAATGAACGGACGAAGCAATACCCGCGACAGGAAGGGAGTGAGCAAGTTGGGAAGCCGGGTAACAACGGGTTTTTTCACCTGATTACTCCTCTATG
>CAZQEF010000297.1:0-2779 GCA_964592325.1 uncultured Treponema sp.
AAGCCCAGATGGCATTCCTCAACGCTCCGCTTGACTGATCCGGGAATAAAGCCAGAAAAAGGCGCGCATCTTTGGAGGTTGTCCAGCCTGCGGGCTGGATAGCCGACCCCTTGCGGACCCTGTGGTCTCTTTTCGTAATTTGCAGAACGCATTTTCCTCAATTACAATTAAGGTACTCATATCCCAGAAAAATCTGGTTGTTTTCCAGGAGGCATTACTATGATGAGGAAATTTCTTGCGGATCTTTTCCTGGACAAGTACCGGGAAAAACAGTACCAGTTGCAGCTGAAAGCTGCGGCACTTATGTACTTTAATCTTGTTTTTTTTGCTCTGTTGATTTTGTTCCTCCTTGCCATTCTCGCGACAGGCAGCGCCACGGCAACGAGTGTAGTAGTTATTGGATCCGGAGCGATTAGTGTGCTTGTAAGCCTGTTGTTCCTGAAAGCCGGTCTCTATGATGTCGCGGCCAGTTTCCTGTCCCTTGCGGGAACAGCTCTCGTTTCAGCCGGCTTGCTCAAGCAGTTAACTGCAACTGACTATCCGCGATTCGTCAGTTATGCCTTCTTCATGTTTGTGTTCCTGATTCTGGCATCGCTTTTCTGCCGCAGAGTGATACTGACGGTTATCAGTTTCGCGTTTATTGCGGTAGAGATATACTTCTTCAAAACGGCGGCGCCCTTCTTTGATGATAGTGTTGCCGTCCAGGCGCAACTTGGATTAATCAGTATGACCGCTTCAATTGTCATTTCATATGTTCTTTCGCTGCTCATAAACTCTATCAGTGAGCAGTCGCTGGAGAATGCCGAGGAGGCTGCCCGGGCAAACAGGGAGCAGTATGAGAAAATCGTGGAAGTCATGGAATCCGCGAACAGGATCTCAATAAGTCTGTCGGCCGAATCAGAGAAAATAACCACGAGTTCACAGAGTTTGAGTTCTGCGTCAGGAGAACAGGCCGCGAATCTGGAGGAGATAACATCGGCTCTTGAGGAGCTTGGAGCATCGGTATCCCGGAATGCCGGTAACGCGAAGGAAACATCCCGGCTCTCCAACGAAACATCACAATTGGCGGATGGAGGAATGAAAGACGTTGAATCTACGGTTACATCCGTGCGGGAGATCGCGGATAAAACAGATATAATCAAGACTATTGCCGCGCAGACCAATCTTCTCGCCCTTAATGCCGCAATCGAGGCAGCCCGTGCAGGAGAAGCCGGCAAAGGATTTGCCGTCGTCGCGGGCGAAGTGCGGAAACTGGCAGAGAAAAGCCAGAAAGCCTCGATAGAGATCGGAGAGCTTGCAGGGAAAACGGTACTCATTTCCGCGAAAACGGGAAAAACACTATCGGAAATTTTTGATCTGATTCGCCAGACGACGGACAAGATACATGAGGTCTCTGCATCATCCGCTGAACAGGACCGGGGGCTGGAGCATATCAACGCAGGCATGAATCAGCTTAACACGGTTACCCAGGGCAACTCGCGCATAGCCGAGGAAATGGCCGGTACCTCGGAACATCTGCTTGAGGATTCAAGACAACTTCTTGAGGTCATGTCTGTTTTTGAAAAAGAAAACGGAGACCGGTGAAATCGGACTTTCCCGGGAAAAATGTTGCTGAAAGAAACATCCCATGTTACTATAAGGTATAGTTGGCAACGCGCTTTCCGGGTTGCCGGCAATGCAAAAAGTTCCTCAATACTACTTTGTTGGAGCATACAACGATGGAAACCGAAGCGCAACCAGGATTCAGGCTCTTTGAAAATGCCCACGCATACTCACAAGCCGCAAAACTCCTGAATGGGAAGACCGCTGTGGGGTGCAATTCCCGGTACATGCATTTAAGCCAGTCGGCAGCAGTTTATGCCGGGCTTGCCATCGATTACTACCTCAAAACACTCTACTACCTGCAGAATAAAAAAGAATACTGCGAACAGGGAAAGACTCCGCATGACTTTTCCACGATGTATGGCGAATTGAAACACCGGATACGGAAAGATCTTGAGGAACGATTCACTGTCCGGATCAGGAAAGAGGCTGGTGGGGAAAGTCCGTTGCCACGGGATCTGAAAACAGCACTCAAGCACTGGACGGATGCGTTTTCGCACCTGCAGATACAACCTGGCCGGTTTACCGGTAAATATCTGTTTTTTTTCCATGAAATGGAGGATGTTTTCAAATCACGTATATTCAAGGATCAGCCGGAATGGAAAAACCGTTCCGGTCATGACTGACAAGTCCTTTATTGCGCTTCGAGCCAGGTTATGGCGTCGGGGACATTGTCAAAAATCATGGCATTGATACCGGCGGCGTGGTATTCGGTCACGAGGTCGGATATGCTCATCCTGCCGATCTGCTGCGTCGGCAGGATGATGGCCCAGTGTTTCCATCCTGCCTGAATGGTTTCGTAGAACCAGATTTTCCGCCCCCAGCGGGCGTCTTCTTCCGTGAGTATCGAATAGTTTGTGTCATCCGAAAGCCATTTGGTACCGCGGTTTTCCTTCAGATGGCGGGTAGAGGCCAGCATGATGTCCTGAAAATCCTTTCCGTGGCAGTATTTCTTCCAGGCATGATGGATAATGCCTTTTTCCGGGTAATAAAGGACGGTTGCAAACTCGTTGTCAATTATGGTTTCAATGGTCACTGGTCATGCTCCCCGGGAAAATTCCCTGCCCAGAAGTATAGTTTCTGCTGATTAAAAATGCCAACAAGCTATGTTCCGGCAGACACGGCCGTTCGAAAACGGCCGCGCCAGGGTTTCTGTTGTTTATTGTGCCTCGAGCCA
>CAZQEF010000298.1:0-2754 GCA_964592325.1 uncultured Treponema sp.
TTGAAAAAGAATAATACGAGAACAAGCAGTATGAATGCTATCCAGAAAAGACAGCCCAGAGATGCAGATGTATGGGAACGCTTGTTTGCCATGCGACCATGATACGCCGATTTCAATCTGTATGCAAGGCTCATTTTTTGCAGTATAGTAGACATGTGATAACGCTCGAAGGATTGTCGGCGTCCAGGGGGCTGGTTATGGGCCCCGTGTTTTGTCTTGCCGACGGTGCACCAGCAGAAATTCCCCGTTATTCCATAGATCCCGGAGACGTGCCCCTCCACTGGGACCGGCTTCAGTCTGCCCTTGACCGTTCCCGCTCGGAGCTTTCCCTGCTCATGCAGAACCGTTCCCGTGAGCAAACCGGAATCATTGAGGCGCATGTGATGATGCTCAATGATCCGGAATTTATACCCCGCATAAAAACTCAGCTTGAAGAGAAACTGGTCAATGTAGAAACGGTTCTCCACGAAGCGGTTCAGGAAAATGTGGATATTCTCCGTTCAACCGGGGACACCTATCTGGCTGAGAGGGCAGTAGATATTGAGGATGCGTTTGACCGGGTCATGAGGCATCTCATGAACGAGGCCGCATCGGACCGGGGAGAGCGCCGGGGCACGGGCAATGTCAGCCGTTTTATTCCCCCGGGAACCATTCTGGTTGCGCGGAACATCATGCCGTCCGAAGCGATAACCCTTCGCGATGCCGGAATTCTTGGCATCATTCTGGAAGAAGGCGGCGCCACAAGCCATGTTGCCATATTGGCACGTGCCTGGCGAATACCTGCAGTCATGGGTGTCCGTGGCATTCTTGATACTGTTGCGGACGGAGACGAGGTAATCCTGGATGGAGGTGACGGACTTGTTATCATCTCTCCTCCCAGTGATATCGCCGCCGCATACCGTGCGCGTTTGCCTCTTGAGGGCTCCGGCCAAAAAGAATCCGATGAAGAGCACCTTCGGCTTGTCCGCGAACCGGCGGAAACGAGCGACGGAACTCCTGTTATCCTTCGGGCCAATATAGCGCTTTCGGAAGAAGCGCTTTCCGCAAAGGAAGAGGGTGCCGCGGGTATCGGATTGTACCGGTCGGAGTTCCTGTACCTTGCCCAGCGGGATATCCCCGACGAAGAAACGCAATATCGGGCGTATCGGGCCGCGGTTGAGGCAATGAACGGAGCTCCCGTAATCATCCGGACCCTTGATTCGGGTGCCGATAAAATGCTTTCCGAACAGAAAGACCAGGGAGAGACGAATCCGCTTCTTGGATGGCGCGCCGTACGGTATTGTCTTGACCGTCGCGAACTGTTCAAGGTGCAGTTGCGTGCGCTTCTGCGGGCAGGCAGTCATGGTGATTTACGGATCATGTTTCCCATGATATCAAGTGTCGAAGAACTTGATGCGGTTCTTGATGTGCTTGAAGAAGCAAAAATGGAATGTGAACACTTCGGTGTCGCATATAATTCCCGGATAAAAACCGGTATAATGGTTGAAATTCCGGCGGCTGCGGTTTGTGCGGATTTGCTCGCACAGAAGTGTGACTTCATGTCCATCGGAACAAATGATCTTGTGCAATACACGCTGGCAGTCGATCGGGAGAACACGCGGGTCGCCCACCTTTTTGACCCGTTTAATCCTGCCGTGCTGCGCATGATACTCCAGACGATTCAGGCGGGGCGTGATACCCGCACTGAAGTTTCAATGTGCGGCGAGATGGCCGGAGATCCGGCTGCGGTTGTTTTGCTTTTGGGCATGGGGCTGCGTAATTTCAGTATGGCGGTACCGAATATCGGTCCGGTAAAGGAAATGATCCGGCGGGTTTCCCTGCGGGATGCGGTGGAGCTTGCAAAAACCGCCATGGGACTTTCGGCAGCCCGTGAAATACGAATGTTGGTAGAGGAACGAATAAAGAGCTATGTCTGAGATACTTGACGCCGGGGAAACCGGCCCTGAATTTGACGAAACAAAAACATATATCAATCTTCCGCTCATTGTTGTTGTCGGCCGGCCGAACGTGGGGAAATCCACATTGTTCAACCGCTTTCTTCACAAACGCCGCGCCATTACGGATCCTACTCCCGGTGTAACCCGTGATCCTATTGAAGATACCGCGTTTGTGAACGGCATGCCGGTACGTATCATGGATACCGGCGGTTTCAAACTGGATCGCAATACCGGTTCTGACGGGGCGATCATGGATGAGCTGGTAGTGGAAAAGACGCTGGGGGCGCTCAAGAAAGCCGATCGCATCCTTCTTTTGCTGGAGGCCGGTCCGGCTACACCCGAAGATGAAGAGTTTATTGAACTGCTGCGCCCGTACAGCAAGAAACTTGTTGTAGCCGTAAACAAGACGGAAGGAGGCCGGAAGGAGTCGGAATCCTGGAATTACCTTGCGTACGGGTTCCGGGATCTGCTTTTTATCAGCGCCGAACATGGTGACAACATAAGCGAACTGGCCGAGACGCTCACCCGGACTCTTGATTTTTCAAAAGTCGTTGAAGGTGTTCCCGAAAAAAGAATACGGGTCGCGATTGTGGGCAAGCCGAATACCGGCAAGTCCACTCTGGCAAACCGTCTGACCGGAACAAACGCATCCATAGTTTCTGATATTGCCGGAACAACC
Organism: uncultured Treponema sp.; assembly: GCA_964592325.1. Lineage (GTDB taxonomy): Bacteria > Spirochaetota > Spirochaetia > Treponematales > Treponemataceae > Teretinema. The sequence goes on from CAZQEF010000298.1 coordinate 2,617, forward strand.
CGTGATGTGGTAGAGGGACGGTTTACCTGGAAAGGCACCGCTTTTGAGGTGCTCGACACGGCGGGAATCAGGCGAAAATCGCGAGTTCATGAGGACATTGAATATTATTCCGTCAACAGGGCAATAAAAACGCTGAAG
>CAZQEF010000299.1:0-2748 GCA_964592325.1 uncultured Treponema sp.
CGCAGATTGTTGAAGAGACCGCCCGGGACGATGTGGAAATCATTTCCGCCTGCGGAGCGGATCTCATGAGCGATGTCATGGCCTTCGTAAAGGACCGCGTTCTCCTTTTGACCGGACTCATCAATATACAGGTTATTCGTACCGCGATTCTCATGGACATCGAGGCAATCTGCTTTGTCCGCGGGAAAAGCCCTAACCAGGAAATGATCGACATGGCAAAGGAAAACGGTATTGTACTCCTTAAAAGCCGCCTTCCCCTCTTTCTTGCCTGCGGCAAGCTGTACAACGCCGGCGTATGCCAGGGCGGCGTACGGGAAATAGACTGATCCGGAGCCGTAATGGAATACCATTATACGGTCAGCGGCGAGGATTTTTCCCGTGCCGGCGATGCGTCTTCGGAAATGAAAAAAACGCTCAAACGGCTCGGACTGCCGCCGGATGTCATAAAAAAAACCGCAGTTGCCATGTATGAGGCGGAGATGAACATGGTCGTTCATGCCGGAGGCGGGGATGCGGACATATCCATAGACGATTCATGCATCACCATCGTCATGAAGGACAACGGTCCCGGTATTGCGGACATCGATCTTGCCATGCAGGACGGTTACTCGACTGCTCCCGAAAAGGTTCAGCAGCTGGGATTCGGCGCCGGTATGGGCTTGCCGAACATGAAGCGGAACAGCGATGAACTGGTAATCAACTCGATTCCCGGACAGGGAACCACGGTAACCATGAAAATTCACATCCCGGAGGCACAGGGTTGACCGAACCGCGCTATCATTCGGTTATCCTCGACCATGATGCGTGCAAGGGTTGCACCATATGTGTAACGACCTGCCCCGTTGAAGCAATCAGGGTACGGGACGGCAAGGCGCTGATCATGGGAGAACGGTGCATCGACTGCGGAGAGTGTATCCGCCGTTGTCCCCATCATGCGAAACAGGCTCTTACCGCCGATTTCATCCACTTCATGAACACCGCCCCGGACAGTGATTTTGACTACCGCATAGCCCTCCCCGCCCCTTCCCTCTACGGCCAGTTTCAATCGCAATTTGCCGTACCAGCCATTCATGCGGCACTCAGGAGACTCGGTTTCAACGCTGTGTACCCGGTATCCTCTGTAACCACGGCCATATCGGCAGCGGCCCGGCTTTTTCTTGACCGCAGCCTCCATCCGGAGCTTCCACGCCCGCTCATCTCCTCAAGCTGCCCGACCATCATCAAATTCATACAGATACGTTTTCCCTCGCTTCTCGATCACGTAGTACCGGTAATCGCCCCAATGGAACTGGCCGCGCGTCTTGCCAAACAGGCCGGGCGGGAAAGACTCGGCAGGAACGTAAAAATCGGATGTTACTTTATTTCTCCCTGCGCGGGAAAGATTACCGAAACAGTCGCTCCTATCAACGGCAGTCTGTCACAGGTAGATGCGGTTTTCGCCATGAAGGACGTACACCTTGCCCTGCTCAAGGCGCTTAAAAATGATTCCGGTTCATCAGACTGCCCCGAACCGACCGAACCCGGCATCATTGAAGAACCGGTGTATTCACCGGAAATGGCCTGGGGCCGCGCCGGCGGAGAAGCGGTTTCCGTTGTACCCTCCGGTGATTTTGAAACCCTTTCCGTGGACGGCATGGATCAGTGCCGGGCCATACTCGAAGCCGTTGAAGACGGTAATCTTGGCCATGTCGATTTTATCGAGCTCATGGCCTGTTCGGAAGGCTGCGTGGGAGGACCGCTCACCGCCGTACAGCCGGCGCTTGCCCGTCACAGCCTCACCACCCATGAACAGCAGGTTCCCGAAGTCGACATCGAAACACGCGGCAAACGCGAATCGATGGCCGACTCCTGTCTGCTCACCGAAATAGTCCATGCACGGCCGGCCCTACTCCTGGACAAGGATTACCGTACTGCCATGCGCATGATGGAGGAAATGGAAACGATCTATGAGAGTCTCCCCGGCCTCGACTGCGGGTGCTGCGGAGCGCCGAACTGCCATGCGCTCGCGGAAGACATCGTCCGGGGAAACGCCCGCAGGGAAGACTGCGTCATCATTTTAAAGGAACAGTACCTCCGTCTTCTTGAAGACGGATCCTGAGGACTTTTTAATGACTGACAAGGAGTTGCTCCGAAAAACCGTAAAGAACCTCCTGCTCCGTGAAGAGAGGAACCGCGAAGGTATTACGGCGCCTATCCGCTTTGAAAAACCATCCCGTGTTTTTGTCACCACACCGTTGACCACACCCGAAACCTGCGCCAGCCTCTTTGCGTACCTGCCGTTCGGTACCGAGGCGGATCCGGGCGAAGCCATACGAACCGCCTTTAAGCGGAATATTCCGGTTGCCGTACCCCGCTGTGCTTCCACGGTATTTCCGGTCTATCGGATCCGTTTGAGCAAAACCGCTGGGGCATTTTTGAACCGCGGGAAGATGCGCCCTGCTATTTTTCTCCCGATCCCGCCATACGGGCGATTGAACCCCCTTTACCCCTGCTCGTCCTCGTTCCCGCGCTTGCCTTTGACCACACGGGCGGTCGTCTTGGCCGGGGAGGCGGCTACTATGACCGCTTTCTTGCCGCGCTCCTTGCGCGGTACATTGACAGGAGGGAGCGGATTACGCTTGCCGGCGTCGGATTCTCCCTGCAGATTATTGAACGTCTTCCCCGTGAAAAGCATGATATTTCCGTTGATTGCCTCTATACTGATATGTAGGTATATTTGTATGGCAAGGAGCGTGTATGGGAGAAATA
>CAZQEF010000300.1:0-2716 GCA_964592325.1 uncultured Treponema sp.
TACACTCACTGTCTATCCTCCTGGGTATCTTCGCCCATAATTTCATCATGAATATATGAACCTTACTTATACCGTAAAAGAAAAAAACCGTCAATATAAGAGGTGTTTCATGATGCCTCACGGGAAATGCACTATACTTGGCATTATGAGCTACCGATCGAGAAAGGAAAAATTCTTCCTGGTAAATGACCGCACCCGGGTATGGGCCATTGCACTGAAAACAGCAGTTTTCTACCTTATTTTCGGTTTCTCGTGGATCATGCTGTCCGATACGTTTGTCATGACGTTCGTTCCCGACGAACGGATCCGCAACGTCATTTTCATGAGCAAGGGGGTTCTCTATGTCATATTGAGCGCCGCCTTCCTCTATCATGTTTTTCACCGGTCACTCAGAAAACTGAGCGACAAGGAACAGGTAATCCGTGAAAGCAGGAACGAACTTTCGGTCATGGTCTATTATGACGCCCTGACCGGCCTTTCCAACCGGCGAAAACTGAACGAACGGCTTCCGGAATTTCTCAAGGAAGAATCAGAACAGGGCAAGGCCCTGTTTTCTCTCGATGTTGACAACATAAAACTGGTCAATGACACCATGGGGCATACTTTCGGTGACTATCTCATCTCGAAAATCGCGAATCGTCTCCATGAAAATTTGCAGAACAGCGAAGAAATCTACCGTCTCGGGGGGGATGAATTTCTTGTGCTTACCCATTACTCCCGCCTCAGTGATATCAAGGACCGTGCCGCGTCCATTAACCGTCTTTTTGACGCCCCGTTCTTCATCGAATCCGTTCCCGTACACAGTTCGGTGAGTATCGGTATTTCGGTTCATGCGATGCACGGTACCGATCCGGTGGAACTGTTGAAATTTGCCGACATAGCCATGTACCAGTCAAAAAAGGAAGGAAAAAACCGGGCTGTGCTCTTCAACATCAACATGATGGCCCCCATCTCCGAACGAATGCGAATCGGCGAGAAGCTGCACACAGCTCTGGAAAACAATGAATTTGAACTGTTCATGCAGCCACAGATTTGCCCGGATAACAGGAAAATCACCAGTTTTGAAGCGCTCATCCGCTGGAACAATCCGGTTCTCGGACGGGTACCGCCGGATATCTTCATTCCGGTTGCCGAGGAAAACCATCTCATTCTTCCGATAGGCGAATGGGTACTGCGTGAAGCCTGCCGGTTCATCGGGCGAATTCATGCAAACGGATATCCGGACATCGGCGTTTCGGTGAATATTTCGATCATCCAGCTCATTCAAAACAGCTTCCCCTCGATCGTTCTGCGAATTCTCAGAGAAACAGGATTGAAGCCGGAACTTCTGGAGCTTGAATTGACCGAAACCGTGCTTATTGAATCGTTTCTGCAGGTCAAACAACCGCTCGAACACCTTCGGGCGCTCGGTGTGGGAATAGCCCTCGACGATTTCGGCAAGGGATACTCATCTCTGAGCTATCTTGAACAGCTGCCGATCAATGTACTCAAGATCGACAAAACATTCATTGACAGAATTGGCGAGACAGACGGCGATAGTTCGCTTACCGGCAACATTGTGGGCATCGGGAAGAAACTCGGCCTTCTGGTTGTCGCGGAGGGGGTGGAAACGGCCGGTCAGCTCAAATATCTTACCGACCAGCATTGCGACAAGATTCAGGGATGGGTATTCAGCAAGGCGCTTCCCCTTGACGAAGCAGAACAGTTCGTTTCCGTCAATCTCGGTCCTGGCCGGTAAAACGCGCCAGGAAGCTCTTTGTCCGTTCGCTTTCCGGATTCCCGATAACCGCCGCGGCAGGGCCTTCTTCCACGATGACTCCTTCATCCATAAAGATAACCCGGTCCGCAACGTCACGTGCGAAGAACATCTCATGGGTCACGATCACCATGGTCATCCGGTCCTGTGCAAGATCGCGGATTACCTTGAGTATTTCACCGGTCAGTTCCGGGTCCAGCGCGCTCGTGGGCTCGTCAAAAAAAAGGACTTCCGGATCCAGCGCAAGCGCCCGGGCAATCGAAACCCGCTGCTGCTGTCCGCCTGAAAGCTCGAAGGGAAAGGCTTCGGCCTTGTCGGAAAGTCCCATTTTATCAAGAAGTTCCCGGGCACGCTTTTCCGCTTTCTTTTTGCTCCGGTTCAAAACCCGTATCTGAGCCTCGGTAATATTCCGCAGGACCGAAAAATGCGGGAACAGGTTGAAATTCTGGAATACCAATCCGACCTTGAGGCAGATGGAACGCAAAACCGATGCGTGCGCGTACTCCCCTTCCCGCACCATATCCGTACCGCCGATCGACACCGTACCGCCGCTTACCGTTTCCAGATGGGTAATGCAGCGCAGCAGAGTCGATTTTCCCGATCCGGAAGGGCCGATGACCGCAAGAACTTCTCCCTGGTGAACTGAAAACGAAATGCCGCGCAGGACTTCAAGCGATCCAAAAGTTTTTTCAAGATTTTCTACGCGGATTACTTCCATGATTCAGTCGGCTCCTTGATTAACGGTAGTATGAAAGCTTTTTTTCAATACGGGCAAAGACCAGCGATACCACCCAGTTCATGACAAAATAGAACACACCGGCAACAAATATCGGCATGGTGGAAAACTGGCGGGCCGACGCATTCTGGGCGGTACGAAACAGCTCGGCGACACCGATTGTCTGTGCAAGCGCGGTATCCTTGACCAGGGTAATCACCTCGTTCCCGGAAGCGGGAATGATG
>CAZQEF010000301.1:0-2711 GCA_964592325.1 uncultured Treponema sp.
CGTGTCCAGACAGGCAAGCCGGGTTTCAAGCGTTCTCCCGTCATGAAGGGAGGCATAGAGCGCGGGATCGGTAGTTTCAATCCGGAGGAGATACCGGTCGGCCCCGGCGTCCTTCCAGCGGGCATAGTCTTCGCGGGAACGTTCTCCTACCGAAAGGGTTATGGCCATGTCGTGTTCGCTTTTGATGCGGGAGATAACGTCCGCAAGGGTTGTGGCCGCAATGCCGTCTTCTCCCGCCTGGAGCACGAGGGTCTTTATTCCCGCATCCCATACGAGCCGGGCGCTTTCCACCATTTGATCCGGCGTGAGCCGGTACCGTTCGGCTTTACGGTTATCCCGGTTAAGTCCGCAGTAATGGCAGGTGTTCCCGCAATAACTGGAAAATTCCACGAGACCCCGGAGCACCATGCGCGCGCCGCAATAGCGATCCCGTACCGCCGCCGCCGCCGCAAAGAGGAGGACGTCTTCTTCGGTGCTTTCATTGTTCAGCAAAAAGACGAGATCTTCCCGGGCGGCATCGGGGTTTTCGCGGACACGGTCGAGACAGGCGGAAAATCCGGGGCGTATCATGCATGCGCTCCTAGAAGTAAATATCGCGTTCCCCGGCGAGAATCCTCGCGCGGGCTTTCTTAAGATGATTCAGTTGTGCTTCCGAGAAGTCCGCAGGGACCCTCTCCCGGACTTCTTTCATTTCTATCTCGATGATCTCGTCGCCGATCCGTTTGGTTTCCGGTGTCGCGAAGTCTTCGAGCCATTCCTGGAAGGTGAGAATGGCATTCAGTTTACAGAAACAGCCTTCCTGACCGGAGGCAAGGGCGTCCATAATCTTCTTGCCGGTGCGGCCGCAGCGGTAGCCGGCAGTGCAAAACGAGACGATATGTCCCATTTCCGCGAGCTCCCGGATGATCGCGTCGAGACTCCGGGTATCGCCGAGGATAAATTGTTGACGCTCTCCCTTCTGTTCGTCTTTCCCGCCGCTTTCGGCGTCCACGGGGAAAGCGTCGGTGTAGGCACCGATGCCCACGCGGGTATCAGCGTCGCGCTGGGTGCACATCTTGATAACCGAGCGGAGCATCTCCGGGCTTTCCCGGTTGGTAACGATGAGTCCTGCATAGGGAATTGCGAGACGGATTACCGCGATGAGGAAACGGAATTCGTCATCGCTGACGCGGTGTTTGACCCAGGAAAAGTCGGTATCGGCCGCGGGTTCAAGCCGGGGCACGGATACGGTATGGGGGCCGAGTCCGTAGCGTGTCTCCAGATCGCGGGCATGGGCGACCATCCCCATTACCTCGAATTTCCAGTCGTAGAGTCCGAAAAGCGCGCCGACGGCAACGTCGTCTATGCCGGCGTCCATAGCCCGGTGCAGAGCGTAGAGTCTCCAGCGGTAGTTCCCCTTGAGGGTTCCTTCCGGATGTACTTCACGATAGGTTTTGTGGTGATAGGTTTCCTGGAACACCTGGAACGTTCCGATCCCGGCGTCGTGAAGCTTCTTGAGATCGGCAACGGGAAGGGGTGCGGCGTTTACATTGACGCGGCGGATTTCTCCCACACCATTCCGCACCCGTTCCTTAATCGAATAGATACGCTTCATGCTCTCGGCGATGTAGTCGGCGTCGGTTTCCGGGTGTTCACCGTAAACGACGACCAGTCGTTTGTGCCCGATTTTCGTGGCGAGTACGCGGGCTTCGGCCTCAATCTCGTCCATGGTGAGTACACGGCGTTCGATAGAATCATTGTCGCAACGGAAGCCACAGTATTTGCAGCGGTTCACGCATTTGCTTCCGCAGTAAAGCGGCGCGAAAGTAACCACGCGGTTATCGTATACCTGATGTTTGATCTCGCGAGCCGCAGTGAAAATTTCCTCTTTGAGCGCGGGATCCGTTACGTTAAGGAGGGCGGCGACATCCGCGGAATCCATGAGATTCACATCGTAGGCCTTTTTGATTATGGCGCGAATCCGTTCCGGCGAGGCATCGCGGTTTTTCGTTATTTCCGCCTCGATGGCCTCGTCGTCAATGAAGTCCTTGCCATCCACGAGATACCGGTCAATTTCATCCTGTTTTATCAGGTTGTCCTTCCATTCTTTTACGGATTTCGTTCCGCCGCTTGTCGCGTCTTTCATTATCAGCTCCTTTTCCTACAGCTTTGCGAGTGTCGATTTGACGGTCACCCCGGCGATCATGCCTATTTTGCCGGTGAGGGCTCCGATGCGATCGGTAGAGGCGTCTACCATGAGTGTGATGAGGTTGAGGTTTCGTTCGTGATACGGCAGGCCCATGCGGCCGATTATCATGTCGGCAAAGGGGGCGAGCGTTTCGTTTACGAGATTGGCGGATTCGCTTCTGTTGCGGATAATTATCGCGATGACGCCAACGGCTCTTTCTTCCATAAAGACCCTCCAGTGTGTTCTGCGGAGGGGCCGCAAGCGTTTCTTTGCGTGCACAGCAGACCTGAAACAGGGCTGTGTGCGGGGAAAAGACTGTAGCTCCGGCCCTTGGCTTCAGAATCAGCTATGCCTCATCCTGACCGCAGGTGGTATTATTTAACTATAATAAATAGTTAAAAAAATATCAATATTCTCACAAAATAGTTGAATTGTGAAATACGCGAAAGGGGGGTATAATTATTCATTATGGCAGACGAAACCATTATCACGACGAGTAAAATCGGACAGCGGCTGGATTCCATCGTCAAGAAGGAACAGGTGT
>CAZQEF010000302.1:0-2697 GCA_964592325.1 uncultured Treponema sp.
TTTGATGATGCAGGGTATAATCTGAAACAGCTTCAGCCGTTTCTCGACTTGCCTTTCCCGGTTACTATTGCCGTTTTGCCCGGATTGCGCTATTCTGCCGAAGCAGCGCGGAGAATCCGTGCTGCGGGAAAGGACTGTTTTTTACACCAGCCCATGCAGGCGGTAAACAGATCGCAGAACCCCGGACCCGGTGCAATTCTTCCCGGCATGGAACCGGAACAGATACGCGCGATTGTTCGCGCAAATATTGACGAGATTACACCGGTAACGGGCATGAATAATCACGAAGGATCCCTGATAACCTCTGACACAACAGCCATGAATGCCGTTCTGGATGTGGTTGCGGAGCAGGGCCTGTACTTTCTGGATTCACGGACTACGCAGGATACGGTTGTTCCTTCGGTTGCCCGGGCGAGAAACATGATAATTTGGGAGCGCGCAGTGTTTTTGGACAATACCCAGGATCGAAATTCGATCATGGATGCAGTATACAGCGGCATGAAAATTGCCGAACGGCGGGGATCCGCCATCATGATAGGCCATATCTGGTCGAACGAACTTGCACAGATCCTGACGGATATGTATCCCGAAATGGTAAGTCAGGGTTTCTCGCTTTCTACCATTGCGCGTCTTGCGGCGAGCGCCGAAGGCAGTGAATGATCATCCTCGGAATTGAAAGCTCCTGTGATGAAACATCCGCAGCGGTTGTCGAAGACGGTGTGAACATCCTCGGCAATGTTGTTGCCACGCAGATTCCGTTTCATGAGGAATACCGGGGAGTCGTTCCCGAGATTGCAAGCAGAAAGCACACCGAATGGATACTGCCGGTAGTAAAACAGGCCCTTTCAGAATCCGGACATACCCTGGATCAGATTGACGGTATTGCTGCGACAAACCGTCCCGGCCTTATGGGATCACTGCTTGTGGGACTTACGTTCGCAAAGACACTTGCATGGGCAACGGAAAAACCGTTTATCGCGGTGAACCATATGCTGGCTCACCTCTATGCTGCGCATCTGGATCGTGAAATCGCGTATCCGTATCTGGGACTTCTCGTTTCAGGCGGACATTCCATAATTTGCCGGGTGTCGGGATTTGACGATATCGAAATTCTCGGAACTACTATTGACGACGCAGTGGGCGAGGCTTTTGACAAAGTGGCCAAGTTTTACGATTTCGGATACCCCGGAGGTGCGGTCATAGACGCGCTTGCGAAAAAGGGGGATCCCCGGGCGGCACGTTTTCCCGTTCCGACCATCCATGGAGAAGGGCATCAGTATGATGTGTCATATTCGGGATTGAAAACTGCCGCAATAAACCAGATAGACCAGTTCTGGAATCCCCGTTATGACCGCACTCCGGAGAATATTGCCGCCGCTTTTCAGGAGACTGCGGTTACCATTCTTCTTTCACGTCTTTTTCGCGCGGTTGATGATACCGGAATACACACCATTGTAGCCGGCGGAGGAGTCGCCGCGAACAGCCGGCTCAGGGAATTGCTTGCGTCGAGAACTGATCTTGAGTGCATTTTTCCGCCTCTTTCGCTTTGTACGGATAACGGCGCCATGATAGCAGGAATCGGGTATCAGTATCTTTCCCGGGGAATTACCAGCCCCTGGACTGTTAATACCAGCGCGCGTGTGGACGGTTTCAGAAAATTCGCCCGCCGATAATGCCTGCCGCTCCGTTGACTGAATTGCCCCGCATATACTACTATTCCTCTCATGAATGAGTCCTTTTCGCTTGATTCGGCAATACGAAAAATCCCCGATTTTCCGAAACCGGGGATTCTTTTTTACGACATAACCGGAATTCTGGTTAATCCCCCGGTGTTCCGGTATTGCATTGACCGCATGGTTGAGTTGTACCGCAATGACCATCTGGATGCCATTGCCGCGATAGAATCACGGGGTTTTATTTTTGCAGCCCCCTTTGCCGAGCGGATGGGTATTCCCTTAATTCTCATCAGAAAAAAGGGAAAGCTTCCCGGAAAAACATATTCCTGCAAATACGCCCTCGAATACGGTACTGCAGAGATAGAAGTGCATCAGGCAGATGTTTCAAAAGGTCAGCGTATTCTCGTAATGGACGATCTTATTGCGACCGGCGGAACACTGAATGCCTCCCGGAATGTTCTGGAGCAGGGTGGAGCGACGGTAACCGGCTTTTTCGGAGTTGTAGGACTTCCTTTTCTGGATTACGCGTCTGTTCTTGGTGATTCGGTTCCCGTCAAGACGCTGATTGAATACGACAGTGAATGAGTATCCGGTGTACCATAGTTGACAAAGGTGCACCGGTATGATAATTTTCAGCTCGACTTCATTCCCCGGTTGTGTAATGGTAGCACCGCAGATTCTGGTTCTGCATGTGGGGGTTCGAATCCTCCCTGGGGAAATTACCAAACACACGTAACAAGCATAGCAACGGCAGGAAAGCGCAGAATGAGCAAAGTTCGTGCTTCCTGTCATCTCCGAAGTTTTGCGAAGCAAAACCAGGGAAAGTTCGAGTGGAGTTTCGCTTCGCGAACCCAGGGATAGTTCGAGTTAGAAGTAAATCAGTGAAGTTCCGCTCTGCGGAACGAGCGACAGTTCAAGTGAAGTTCCGCTTTGCGGAACGAGCGACAGTTCAAGTGGAGTTTTGCAAAGCAAAACTCCAAGAAGAACGTAAAAAACTTCGCAGAAGTTTTTTACGTTCTTC
>CAZQEF010000303.1:0-2688 GCA_964592325.1 uncultured Treponema sp.
GCGCAAGGCCGATGGTTCCCACGATGGCGGCAATGTTTCCCATGGTGTTGATAACTCCGTTCGCCTGGGATCGGTAGCGTCCGGGTATCGTGTCCGGCATGAGCGCGACGATCGGCCCCCGAACTGACTGTTTCACCAGGTTCAGGAACACCAGAAGCAGGATGAGTGTCAGAAGGGAGGCTTCTGCCGCGTAGGGAATAGCGCCGAAGCTGAAGGCGGAAAGCGGCAGGAGCACGAGTATCCAGGGAAGCCGGCGTCCCATGGGAGTTCGCGTCCGGTCCGACCAGACGGAAACTATCGGTATCAGGAACAGCGCAAGGAGATTGTCCAGAGCCATTATGGCACCGACTATCGATTTGTAGGGAATATAGTTGGAGAGAAAGATCTGTACATAACTGTCGTACAGGGGATCCATCATTCCCACGGTGAAAAATCCGAAACCGATCAGAAAGGTGACGGGAAGATAGGTTCTGAAGCCATTCTCTTCTCTGTTCATGATTACCTCTTTATATGTTTAATACCGTAATGATTGTGTGGTAGTATACCATGAAATTGGAACATCATCGAATGAAAATGACAAAATATTCCACGACGTCACAACGGCCCATACCCCGCGACTGGCCCCGGATTCTGGCACACCGGGGAGCTTCGACGCTCGCTCCGGAAAACACCCTTCCCGCGTTCCGGGAAGCCCGGCGTCTCGGGTGCCGGGGTATCGAGCTGGATGTACATCAGTGCAAATCGGGAGAACTCGTGGTGGTGCACGACCACTGGCTGGACCGTATATGCGGCCGGCATCTCCATGTCGAGTCGCTTTCCCTCGGGGAATTGCGCGAGCTTGATGCGGGCAGTCACTTCAACCGGGAACATGCTTCATTGCAGAGCGAAAATTTCTCGCCCGAGCGTATCCCGCTCCTTGAGGAGGTACTTGAAACCTGTGGACCGGATATTTTCCTTGATGTTGAGTTGAAGCTTGATTCCCTGCGGGCACGCCCTCTCGCCGAAGCTGTCGCGGCAATGCTCAAACGTCATGACCGGAACAATTGCATTGTATCGTCTTTCAATCCCCTGGCAATCCGTGCCTACCGGAAATTCGGCCCCCATGCAACAGCCGCCATATATTGCAATGATGTATCCGTCCCCTTCTTTATGCGTCATCGCGAGTGCCTCTATTTATCCGGTGCGGACATAAAAAAACCCGCCCGCGAGATCGCGCTCGCCGCGGCGGGGTTTGGAACCGGCGACAAGCCGGTAATTGTCTGGACAGTCGATGATCTGACGGCCGCGCATCAGATGCTTGCGGCCGGGGTAACCTCGGTTATTACGAACCGTATTCAGGATTTCTCCACGTACTGATAATCAGGACGCGTCAATCTCCACGTTGATTGCGTCAACAAGATCAGCAAGAACCAGCGGTTTCCGGAAAAACTTGTCCGCGCCAAGCTCGTAGAGCTCTTTCTCGAGAGATTCCTCGGTCAGTGCGGTAATTACCATGACGAACGGTTTTCCGAAAGCTGGATCTGTCTTTATACGGGTACAGATTTCCTGTCCGTTAACGCCGGGAAGGGCCAGATCAAGGAGGACAAACCCGGGTTTTTTTTCCACCAGTTGCGCTCCGGCGTCAAACCCGTCAAAAGACTGGAGGATATTCAGATCAGGAAGAGTCTTTCTCACATATGAGGCGATGGCATTATTGAGTCCGCTATCATCATCAATAATGATAAGGGAGCGCCAGTTCGCGGATGTTTCATCATCGAGCAGATTCTCGGGTACCCGCATCCCGCGGTTTCTGATGAAGGTGATGAGATCATCCTTGTATACCCGATACTGGCCGCCCGGTGTATTGAATGCCTTCAAGTGCCCATTACGAATCCAGTTTATCGCAGTCTGATTGACAACCCCGCACATATTGGCCACTTCAAGTGCTGAAAAAATCTGTATCCGCTTGTTCTTTATATCTTTACTCATAGTGCCTCGCAAAAACTATAGATTATAAAACAGTTTGTCTCAACCTTAATTATCATTTTCTCCATTTTTTATACTTTTTGCAACTGTTTTTAAAGAAAAGCCGGCCCGATACAACGCGGAAACAAGCTTGACCCCGATTTTACCACGCTTTTTAAGTTTATCAGCCGCTTTTTTACAAAGTTTTTCCTCGTCTTCGTCGCTCACTACGGCCGCTACTGCCCGTTTGGCCGTATCAAAGCGGATGCCCCGGCTTTGCAGCGCCGCCAGCAGCTTCACGCGTCCCTCCGTCTTTTGGACAAGACGGGTATGAAGCCAGGCTTCACAATACCGGTAGTCATCAAGGTATTTTTTACTTTCAAGATAATCAAGTGCGCCTGAAATCTCTTTCTCCGTGAAATTCTTCTTTGTCAGTTTTATTTCGAGTTGTCTGCGGCAGTGTTCAGCGCGACCGAGATATGCCATGGCGGCCTTTTCCGCCAGGTACATCCTGGCGGCACTGAAGAGCTGTTCAAATTCTTCATCGTCAAGAACAGTACCGGAATCAAACAGAACAGCGACAGGAAAGGGGATATAGTCCTTGCGGACAAAAAAAGAAGGACCGTCTTCCGGAAATACCCTGAGTACGCCCGGCGAGGTCCTTTCTGTTTTTTGTGGTGAAAAACCCGGTTTAGCGCTTGCTGAACTGGAACTTTCTTCGTGCACCACGCTGACCGTATTTTT
>CAZQEF010000304.1:0-2681 GCA_964592325.1 uncultured Treponema sp.
ACGGGTAAAAGACCGGAGGCACAGTACAACAGGTTTGAGAACTATACCAAATGGGGGCCTTGAGCGTCAAGTACTACATGGACTCAAGAAACGGAACCAGTACAAGATCAAGCGCATTTTTCAGTACAATCTGACAGGCCTGCACCAGTTCAAGCCGTGTACGCGCGAGATCCGGCGAGCCGGCCGCGATAATGGGACAGTCATGGTAAAAACGGCTGAAAGCCTTTGAAAGTTCATATATATAACCGGTAACCACGCTCGGATCATGATTCTGCGCCGCGCGGAGCGTCTGTTTCGGGAATTCACCGAGAATCTTGAGCAGTTCCCACTCGGCCTCACCAGTCAGCAATTCCGGTTTGACCGAACCTCCGGCAAGAGACGCATCATTGGCGACCTTGCGCAAAATGGATGAGATTCTTGCGCCCATGTACTGCAGATACGGACCGGTATTTCCGGTAAAGGAAAGCGATTCTTTCGGATTGAAGATCATATCCTTGGTAGGTGACACCTGGAGCAGGAAATAATGAAGCGCGCCGAGCGCGATTTTTTCGGCAACAGATGCGGGATCCCCTACCGCTTCATCCCGGCCTTTTGCGGAAATTTCCTCGAGCGCGCCGTCCCTGAGACCGTTTATGAGGTCATCGCCGTCAACCACCGTCCCTTCCCGACTTTTCATCTTCCCCTCAGGGAGATTCACCATGCCGTACGACAGATGATACAGGTTCTCGGCCCAGTCGTATCCGAGCAGGCGGAGTACGTAGAAGAGTACCTTGAAGTGGTACTGCTGTTCGCTGCCCACCACATAGATGAGCTGATTGAAGTCCCAATCAGTGTGCCGGTATATGGCCGTTCCCACATCCTGGGTCATGTACAGGGCGGTTCCGTCCTTGCGGAGCAGCACTTTCTTGTCGAGACCGACCGGTTCAAGATCCACCCAGACCGAACCGTCTTCTTCCCGGTAAAAAAGGCCTTTCTCAAGACCCGCGAGAATTTCGTCGCGGCCTTTCATATAGGTTTCACTTTCGTAATATATCTTGTCAAACGAGATGCCCGTGCGCTCATAGGTCTGGGTAATGCCCTCTTCCGCCCATCCGTTCATGCGTTTCCAGAGTTTCATGACCTCCGGATTACCCGCTTCCCAGGCGCGCAGCAGCTCCTGGGCTTCGGCCTCGGCCTTTTCCGGTTCAGCCTTGCTGTATTCATTGTATTTGACATAACAGTCGCCTACGAAACGGTCGGATTTTACGCCGCATGACTCCGGAGTCTTACCGTCAAAAAACTTCTGATAGGCAAGCATGGACTTGCAGATATGGATACCGCGATTGTTGACAATGTTGACCTTGAAAACCTCGGCGCCGCAAAAGGCCAGTATGCGGGAAAGGCTTTCTCCGAGCGCGTCATTCCTGAGGTGACCCAGATGAAGCGGCTTGTTTGTATTGGGACTGGAAAACTCGATCATCACCCGCTGACCGGCAAGATCGTCGTTCCGGCCCCATCCATTTCCCGAACCGATTATATCGGCAAGGGTTTTGCCGGCCACGGCGCCCTTCGCGAGAAAGACATTCACATAGGGCCCCACGGCCTTGACGGTACCGAACTGCACCAGATTTTCGCTGGCAGCAAGACGGGCGGCGACTTCGGCGGCAATGGCCGGAGGCGCCATACGGAAAACCTTTGCAAAGGGAAACAGCGGGAAACCGACATCCCCCATTACTGGATCCGGCGGTGTCTCAACACTCAGCGCTCCCGCGTCCACCGGATCGCCCTGGAGCGCCTTCTCCTGCCGTAATGATTCGAGCGCTGCGGCAACCGCTTCACGCCATGTTTCCCGTATATCAGACATACTTGATTCTCCTTGAAAAAAAAGCGGGGTTCCCCGCACGTTCACAGAGTCTACTAAAAATGACGGTGTCTTTCAATGCGCGACATGCCGGATCAGGGCCGCCATGTGCGTAAACGAGGACGCGCCTTCACGGCGGCTCGAACCGAATTCACTGTTACAGGCGGTACACAGGCCGGTATCCAGTATGTGGTCAGCGGGAATACCCGCTTCCCGGCAAAGTTTCCGATTGGCATCTGCAAGAGAAAGCCGCCAGGGCCAGCGGTTCCCCGCCTTCATGCGCTCCTCATCCAGAGTGACAGAGTCCGGCGAAAACTGTCCGGCAAAATACTGTGCACGTTCGTCGTCCACCGTATAACAGCAGGAACGGATATGCGGTCCCAGGATTACATGAAAACCTTCCGGATCAGCACCCCATACCCGGCCGGCGGTTTCAAGCGCTTCGCGAATAATGCCGGTTCCCTTCCATCCGGAATGAAGCACTCCGAAACAGGGCGCGCAGTCATGACAAAGCCAGACAGGCATACAATCGGCCACGGTTACACAGGGCACTACTCCGGGATTCGCGGTAAGAATGCCGTCCCCGTCCTTCCAGTCAGCAAGATCGACAGCGGTATTCGCGACATGCACAGTACGGGAATGTACCTGTACGAGAGAAGCAACCTGCAAAGGATCAATCCCGAGACCGGAAAAAACCCGGCTTCGGTTCTCATCGTTGACCCGCCCCTTCATTGGCCCCGCGTTACGAAGCGTAATCACGCATTCAAACGGAAACTCGCCGCCGGGGAAACTGAATTGCCGGTGCGGAATCACACCGATTCCTTTTCGATTTTTTCGGTTT
>CAZQEF010000305.1:0-2667 GCA_964592325.1 uncultured Treponema sp.
AACACTCAAGGTGACGGCACAGGTTGTTCTTCCCTTTATCATTGCCGTCCTGCTCACCTTTGTTCTGGAACCGCTCATTACCATTCTGGGCAAGCTGAAAATTCCCCGCTCAATTGCCGCCATTGTCATTGTGGTCATGATCGGCGTAGGTGTATACATTCTCGGGCTCATTCTTTTTAACAGTATTCGCACCATTGTTTCCCTGTATCCGAAATATGAGACACGATTCACCGAAATCTACCGTACCATTGCCGTTACCTTTGATCTTACCTATGATGAGCACGAAACACTTTTTAACAATCTCTGGAATGAACTGAATATCCGCTCAAAGATCCAGCTGTATGCCTTCAGATTTTCTGAATCATTTATCACCTTCCTCCGCGACGTCCTGATGGTGATCCTCTTCATCGTCTTTCTGCTGCTCGAAATTGGACACTTCAGGAAACGCGCGCAGATTGCCTTCGAAAAAACTCTTCGCGGCGGTATTACCAGCATGCTGGAAAGTATTGTCGTTCAGATTACCCGGTATCTGAGCATCAAGTTTTTCCTGAGCCTCGCAACAGCCTCCATTGTCTGGATCGTACTGCATGTAATCGGGATGGATTTTCCGCTCGTTTGGGCAGTCATCGTCTTTATCATGAATTTTATTCCGACACTCGGTTCAATTGTGGCAGGTTCCGGAGTGATACTTTTTTCGGTTGTGCAGTTTTATCCCGCTCCGGCACCCATTATGGGAACCATCATACTCATGGTTTGTGTCAATTTTATTATCGGCAACATTCTTGAGCCGAAAATCCAGGGAGACCATCTCGGATTGTCTCCCTTCGTCATACTGGTATCATTGCTCGGATGGGGATGGCTCTGGGGCTTTCTGGGACTCATACTGGCAGTGCCCATGACCGTTATTGTCAAAATCATCTGTGAACACACGCCGGGTCTTGAACCGGTATCAATAATGCTCGGCTCATATAAAGCCGCTGCAACAACAACTGAAGAAGAATCCTGACAGGATTCGTCCGGAACATCCCTCAAAAATCATGCAGTCTGAACTCCGGCTTCCTCCATGCAGGGAAGATATATCCTGAACGTGGTTCCTTTACCGTCATCGGACTGTAATTTGATTGATCCATGACATTCCTTGACACGATCACGTACCAGATTGAGCCCGATCCCCCTTCCTGCATGCATATTGGCAGTGTCAGCAGTACTGAAACCGGCCGAAAAAAGCATCTGGAGGAGCGTATTCCGGTCATTCACCGTGGTGGTTTCCGGTATGAGCGCTTTCTCGAGAGCCTTTTTGTGAATACGGTTAAAATCAAGACCTTTTCCGTCATCGGAAAGCTGCAACACAATCTTGTCATTCATCATTTCAACAGAAAGTATGATGGAACCACATTCCTTCTTGCCGCACGAGATCCGTTCCTCGGGAGACTCAATACCGTGATATATGGCATTGCGAACCAGCTGCATGAGCACTTCTTTCATGACACGACGCGGTCCCGTTTCAAGCGCATGGGCATCCATTTTTCTTACAACAAGACTGGCTTTTTTCCCGGAATCTGAACCGGCTTTCTCGACAACCCGCTCAAGCGTCTGAATGAGCACCTGTTCTTCCTTGAGACGCCCTTCGCTCGCATTAAAAGCCATAATTTTTGCAATAACATCCTTGAAGCCGTCTTTCAGCTTCATGATTTTCTCAAGTTCAACGGTAATATGAAGTATTTCCTGGAACGATACATCAACATGATCACGGATATCCCGAATCTCGTCTTCAAGAGAGTGAACCTTGCCCGCGAAGCTCTCAAGCCCCAGAATGACCGCATTGGACTTTATCGCGTGAACACCCTGATAAATCTCGTTCACTACGAGTGAGGCCGCGTTCGATTTGTCTTTGAGCAGTTCATTGATCCGTGAAAATTCGTATTCAGTATCCATGATAAAATCGTTGAGAACTCGGGGCTCAACATGGATAACTTCGAACATTGCCCGCATCTGGTCCTGCCGGCGGTTTTCCTCTTCGTCAAGCTGCCTGCGGAGTTCAATCTCGCGTGTCAGGTCCTCCACGGTTCCCAGAATGTAAACATCACCGTCATCACGGTTGATTGGAACAAAGCTGCACCGGAGAAATTTCTCTTCTTTGGTCGTATTGGCGGTATAATCAAGCTGGTAAAGGGGATTGATGTCTTCGAGCATCTGGGCATCGTATGAACGGTTGAAGACCATGGTGAAATAATCCCGGAGCGTTTCCTTCTCCTTTTCCTGTACGGAACTTGAAAGAAGGTCAAGGAAGTTTTTCCCTCCCAAATCGGTTTCCGAAAAAATCTCGTCCATGGCACGAGAATACTGGGGCTGGATGATATAGTCCCGATCCATGAGAAACAAACCGGTTTTCAGATTGTCCTTCATGGTTTCCATTTCATCGCGTTCTGTCTGCAGTGTACGGGTAAGACGGGCTACCCAGCGATCTTTGGTAATCTTTGTCTGTTCATAGACCATGGTACACACAAGTACCAGCAGATACACACCGACGGTCCGGAAAGCGAATGACGGATGAAAAACAACCGGTGAAACTCCGGGAATAAAAAGAGCCGCTGATATGCCGCCAAGAAGCAGGACGGAAAGAATCGTACCGGCCTTCATTCCGACAAGGAAGATGGACAACAGGGG
>CAZQEF010000306.1:0-2633 GCA_964592325.1 uncultured Treponema sp.
CACTGAAGCAATTGAACAGCTTGAAAAGAATGCCGAAACATTCGAATTCAAACCGTTCTGGGGATGCGATCTTCAAAGCGAACACGAGAAGTATCTCACTGAAACGGTATACAACGGCCCGGTCATCGTTACCGATTATCCCCGGGAGATAAAAGCATTCTATATGAAACTCAATGAGGACGGGAAAACCGTCCGTGCCATGGATGTACTCGTGCCCGGTCTCGGTGAGATTATCGGCGGGTCCGAACGCGAAGAGAATCTTGAGAAACTTGAACGCAGAATTGCCGACATGAACCTTGATCCTGCCGATTACTGGTGGTATCTGGATCTCCGGAGATACGGCTCTGTCCCCCATTCCGGTTTCGGCCTCGGTTTTGAACGACTGCTGCTTTATATTACCGGCATGGGCAATATCCGGGATGTCATTCCGTTCCCGAGGGCTCCCAGGCTTGCGGACTTCTAGGAAAAAACCGGATAAATCGCAGCACAGAACATGGCGACGCGTCCTGGTCACAAGCGCGGTTGTCCTTTCCCTTGCAACCGCGCTTATCGCGTATACCTCCGTACAGCTCTCCGCGGTTCCCGAACCTGCCGTTCCAGTTCAGGCAAAACTGGCCCGGCAGGTATATCAGGAAGCGACACGCGAATCGCTTCACCCTTTCGCCGGGGCGCCGGAACTGACCCCGTGGAAGTGGCAGGGCGAGTACTCGCTTCCGCAGCAGGGCTTTTTACAGGCACGATCCGCAATACTCATCAGTGTTCAAACCGGTGAAATCCTCTATGAAAAAAATGCGGATGAACTTATTCCTCCCGCGTCCATGACAAAACTCGTGGCACTCTATACGGCATTCCGCGCGATAGAAGCCGGAGAAACGTCTCCCGAAAATCGTGTTGCCATACCGGAAGAAGCCTGGGCGCGCAACATACCGCCGGGATCATCGCTCATGTTTCTCGGACCGGGACAAACGGTAACTCTCGACGAAATACTTACCGGAATGGCGGTTGTATCCGGAAACGATGCAGCGATAGCCCTTGCTCATCACATATCCGGCTCTGTCCCCGCATTCGTCGATCGCATGAACAGAGAAATGAGGCGAATTGGACTGCGCGACACGGTATTTACCGAGCCATCGGGACTGAGTGAATACAACCTGACAACAGCCCGTGAATTTGCCGGCTTTGCCTTGCGGTACATCCGTGAATTTCCCGGGGCGCTGGAACGGTATCACTCAAAACAGGAATTCTCTTATCCGGCGAGGGAGAACCTTCTTCCCGGAAATGATGAACGGACAATCCGGCAACGGGCAACCAACAACCTCCTTGCATCCCTTCCCGGCTGTGACGGGCTTAAAACGGGATTTATCCATGAATCAGGATTCAATGTATGCCTTACGGCTGAACGAGACGGGATACGGTATCTGGCCGTCCTCATGGGAGGGCCGGGGAATACAATCCGTGAGGGAGTAAAAATCAGGGAAGCAGACGGGAAAGCGGTTTTTGAATGGGTATTTGCAAACCGTGAACTCAGACCCACGATTGAATGCGTACCCGTGCCGCTAACTGTCTGGGGCGGCGAAACGCATGGATTATGGGCGATTCCGGCAGAATCAGGGTCACTGGTCGTACCCGCCGGTGTTACGCTCGAATCGCGTACGCTGGTTCCGCGATGGATAACCGCTCCGGTCAGGGCAGGTGATCAGACAGGACTGGTTCGATACTATGCAGACGACGTGATGGTATACGAGCTTCCGCTCATTGCGGACCGGAATACCGGTACGGCAGCCCTTCCGCGCCGGCTGCTCGATTCGGCCGCGTCATTCGCTGCAAAGCTGCTGCTCTCTAGCGGCCGGCGTTCTGAATCAGGGTATCTACCGTAACGAACCGGTATCCCGATTCGATGAATGCATTCAGAAGGATATCCACTTTTTCAAACAGATAACTGTCCCGGTAACCGTCGGTTTTCCCGATCCTGACCGGTATTATAGAACCCGGTCTGGCTGTCCGGAGTATGTCCTCAACAATAGTCGCCGCGTTCTTGTAGAGTCCCGGAGCATGATATTCCTGTTCTTCCGTAACCCAGTCAGGCACCAGGATATCCGGCGCGACATACCGGTATCCCGCTTTTTCACCCGCAGAAAGCACCTCAGGAGAAAGCACATAAAACGGAGCATGCCACAGAAGCGAGAGCTCCTGTCCGGTCGCGTTGAAAAAATCGTCTTCGTTGCGTGAAAGTCCCCGCGCGATAAAATCTTCATCAATCCTGAACCGGGTACCGGCAAGATTCCATGTTGTATAGAACAGCGAAGCGCACTGGTGCCCTGCCTTTACTATTTCATTGACAGCCGCAGGATTTCTTCTGATAAACTCCCCGTTTATAAAAAAGGTGGTCCGGATACCATACCGGTCAAGCGCGTCAAGAATGAGGGGCAAACCCTCCAGTGTATCCATTGCGTCAAAGACCAGGGCAATTTCGCGGTTTCCCTTGCGGTTTCCATGTGAAAACACTCCGGGCGGTACTTCCGTCCGGCTTGCCGCCTCCCCTGTGGAAGGCCCGTTCTGAAGCGGCGCCGGCTCGCGAACCAGAGCCCAGGTTCCTCCCGGCGTACCGGTGGACCGGACATAGAGCATGTTGG
>CAZQEF010000307.1:0-2609 GCA_964592325.1 uncultured Treponema sp.
TCGGCCGAGGTGCAGATTCCCGAATCCGGCAAGGTTCCTGCCAGCACCGGAACTGCTGCCATGGCTCTGGAAAGCGTGGCAAACGGAGAAAAGCCGTTCGAAAACGGAATGATCATAACCCTTGCCGGTCCCGACTCGCCGCGAGCTGAACAGATTGCCGTGGATGTGCTGGTTGGGATTGAATCTCCGCTGCCGGTGGCTGAATTTGAATGGCGCTTGAACGGAGGCGCGCCCCGTTCTGCGCGTCCCCGGAAAGCGGGCGATACGCGGTACGAAGTCAGTCTGGTTCTTGATTCCGCCGTTCCCGCAGACTGGACGGTTATTGACGCGTCTGCGACATTCAAGGACGGATCTGCTCTTTCCGTTCGCGGGTATGTATGCGTGGTTCGTCCGGTACCGCCTGCCGGCGTTTTCGATGATGAGCAGTTTGTCTGGGGAGATACCGTTACGTCTCCGGACGGTGACATTCTTCTCTTTGACGGAAAATCTGTATCCGGCCTTTTTAACGGCAAGCCTGATGCGACTGCCGCCTCTGTGCGTTTTGACCGCCGGGTTGCCGGCCTGGATCTGTCCCTTTCCGGAAATGTTGTTACGGTTGTCGGCTCCGCAGACGGGGAATATGCCGATGTCCGTCTCCTGATTACCGATTCGGACGGCGGAACATACACGTCTGATCCGTTTACTTTTATTGTCGATTCCGCGCTTCCGGTTCTCGCGCTCAATGATTTTGACCGCCCGGAATGGCTGCAAAACGAACTCCGGATATCGGGAACTGCCCGTGATTCTTTCGGGATCAGTTCTGTTGAATATTCTCTTGATGGCGGCTCGACCTGGTTGTCCTTTGACGGCGCGCGCTTTGACCGTGCGATTGATGTTTCCGCCCGTGATGATGGTCCTGTTCTCCTGCTGGTCAGAGCGACAGATCGCGCGGGGAGATCGGTTTCCGACTGGCATGTGTTCACTAAAGACACGGTGCCGCCTCTTGTTGAAACGGTTTTCCCGGAACCGGCAGATATTGTGAATGGGGAAACAAAGATCGGTTTCCGGTTCACCGATTCTTCCGGCATGAAAAAGGTTGAATACCGGGCGCCGGGAGACCGGAGTTCCCGTGACCGTTCGGAATATATCCCTGTCGACATTTCGTCATTAACCAACACGCTTGTTGGCACGGCGGAAAAACCGATAGGCGACAAGATGGAATTCCGGTTTACCGATCCCGCGGGAAACAGTACGTCTGTTTCTTCCTGGCTTTTTACCCTTGACTCGCAGGCAGACAAGCCGGTCGTTGAAATTCATCTTCCGGTAGAAAATGATGTCATCCGGAAAGATTTTGTCATTTCCGGTGTTGTATATGATGACGACAAGCCCGCCAAGATCTGGTATCGCATTGACAAAGGCGCGTATGCGGAAGTTTCTGCCGAGCACAGTTTTTCCATACCGGTGCCATTGCACTCCCTGACGGACAATGAACATACCATTACCATGTATGCGGAAGACATTCATGGTGTTCGCGGAGATGAACTGACACGGACTATCCGTGTTTCTCTGGAAGAACCCCGGGCTTCAGTTGTCGCTCCTTCGTTCGAGAAGACCAATACCGGTGTTGTTGATGTCAGCGGCGTTGCATCGGATAAAAACGGCATAGATCATGTCGAAATTTCCCTGGACAACGGGAATACGTATAACCGGGCAAAAGGTGCCGAGGACTGGTCGTACCGGTTTGATACCCGTGTCATACAGGACGGAACACATGTGATCTTCATCCGTGTTTTTGACAAATACGGTACTTCCGGGCTTTATTCCAGCATGCTCAATATAGACAACACCTCTCCGTCAATACGGCTCGAGCTGCCGGTTGACGGAAGCCGTATCGGGGAAACGCTCTTTATTTCGGGACAGACGCTGGACAATATCAAACTTGAACGCGTACAGGCAAAGATCAGCAATATCAATCCGAAACAGCCGTCCATCCCGGCAACGCTTCGTGATATTCCCTTCGGGAACGACCTGATCATTTCCGAGAGCATTCCAGTTTCTTCGCTGGCAGAAGGTTTTTACAACCTGGAAGTAAGCGGATATGACCGTGCCGGGAACATTACCCGTGTTTCGCGGAACTTTGAAGTGTACCGCGGTGTTGATCGAAATCGTATTGAGTTCCTGTATCCCATGAATGGAGAAAAAGTTCAGGGGATGTTTAAAATTTACGGGAAGGTGCTATCCGAGTCTCCGGTAGAAAACCTTATTCTGTACGTTGACGGTGAGCATACGGTCTCTGCAACGGCCACATCGTCCGGATATTATGAATTTACGGTGGACCCCGAAATCATGGCGGACGGGGAGCATACTCTTGCCGTCCAGGCGCTTGCCGCCAACGAGAAAATTATCCGTTCGGAGGATCATGCCATCATTTATTCTCCCGCAGGGCCCTGGGTTACCATTGACAATCTGGTAATGGGAGACTTTGCGGTTGACCGACCGTGGCTGTCCGGTTCGGCAGGTTACTCTTTTACCGAAGAGGAAGTATTCGCGCTCAACTCGAAGGAAACTTCACGGGAAGAGAAGCGCCGACTCGAGAGAAAGTCCGTAGAAGTTGTTGAGATCAGTTTTGA
>CAZQEF010000308.1:0-2599 GCA_964592325.1 uncultured Treponema sp.
CCGTCTCTGCTCATGAACAAACTGCGTTTCGGGCGTTTTTGCGACATTTTCGTAACACACGCGTCTCCTGAGGGTATCCATGACAAAAAAGACCCGTGTCACCGCGGGTTCCGCTGTTTCCGGTGGTTTATGCACCATTTCAAACCGCAGTATCTTGTTCATGGGCATATTCATTTATATGACATGCAGGATGTACGTGTTTCCCGCTATGAGGAAACTACGGTAATCAATGCATACAGCCATTATATTCTAGATTTTGGAGTACCCCATTCATGATTTCCATGATCAAGCACCAGGCAAAAGAAGATTTTAACCGGGCAAGAAACAGAGCGCTCATACACGAATTGCAGAACTTTCTCACAGCCGACAAAAAGAAGCTTCTCTCGTTTCATGATGTCAAGAAAATACTCAAGCCGAAAAATGAAGTATATGTGGGCATGCAGTCGGTTCCAATAAGCAAGATTGCAGGCAGCGAAGGCCGATATCGTGATTTTGACAAACATTTTCTGCCCAAATCGGCATATCTGCGACAGCGGTGGGAGCGGGTTGACCAGGCGCATTTAACCGATGTTGCCCTCCCACCCATCCAGCTCTACGAAATTGGTGGCATGTACTTTGTGCGGGACGGTAATCACCGTGTATCGGTGGCCAAAGCCCAAGGAGTTGAGTTCATTGATGCCGAAATCATTTCACTGAAGAGTGAAATACTGCTGCCTTCCACGGTTACGCCGGAAACCATGCTCGATGAAGTCATCAAATATGAAAAACGGGTGTTCTATACCGAAACAGGATTCGGGGATCTTACCGAGGACTGGAATCTTGATTTTACCTCTCCCGGGCAGTATGACGTTATCTACAACCATATTCTGGTTCACAAATATTACATCAATGAATCGGTTGAAGGAGAAATTCCCCTTGCGGATGCGATGCTTTCCTGGTACCGGAACGTATACCAGCCGGTTATCATGGTTATCAGACGGAAAAAACTGCTGAGAAAATTCCGTAAACGTACTGAAAGCGATCTGTATGTATGGATTATCAAGAGTTGGGATGATTTGAAACGAAAATACGGTGCTTCTTTTCCCCTCGATGAAGCGACACGGAGAATGGAAGGCGAGAAAAACCGTTCATTATTGTCCTCAATTCTCCAAAAGATCAAATTTTTCTTTCAAACTTGACGACTATTTATATCAATGGTACACTGAATTACAATGCAAACAGCACTTATTGATTCATACGCCATACTGCCTTTGGCAGCCAGCATACTTGTTCAGGGAGCGACCGGAATTTTCCTTTTCAGGGCAGCACGAAAGAACGAAGAGGTGCTGCCCGGAACGGTATTTTTCAGGCTTTCAGCTGTTTTTGTCGGGTTGCTCGCCTTGAGCAGCATATTGGCGATAATTTTCCCCAGCCTGCTCGTCTATTCCTCAGGCATTCTGCTTTCCAGCGTTATTCTCCTGCTGTATATCATAACGCTTGGCAATGCCGGTGAACCGGTACAGATGGAACTGCCGGAAAGTGATGATCTCCTTAAAGAGCTGGAACAGGAAGAAACAGAAGATCCGCTCATATCAATAGGGCATGAATTTCTTGTCCGGGTAAACGAATCCATGACCGGCGAAATAAACATACTCCGCCTGCTTGATTTCATTAATGAAATCATCATCAAGCACACCAATGCTGACGGCGGTGTGGTATTCCTCGTTGACGACTTCGAAGACAGTATTGCTGCAAAGTCCTTCTCCGGTCAGTTTCCTCCGCCGTACAAGCTTCCCGAAGATCTCCCGCACAAACCGGTTCGTGTCGAGACCAATTTCCGCTATGTTCAGTTCAATCTTGGCGAGACCATATTCGGTGAGGTTGCCGCAACCGGGAAACCGGTTCTGATCCGTGACGGAATGAATGATACCCGTATTATACCCAATGGTCCCGAAGAGTTCCTCCGGCCGGGAAGTTATCTCTTCCTTCCGCTGATGATTAAGGACCGTGTTGTCGGAGTGGCCGGTGTAGCCCGCCTTCCCGCAAGTACACCGTTTAACGAGGAAGATTTCCGTATCGGAACATTTCTTGCAGAATACTCCGGCTCGGCAATCAACAACGTGTATTCGATTCAGGAGATTCTTGAACATGCGGATCTTGAACGGGAAGCAAGCATTGCGTCAAAAATTCAGAAGACCATGCAGCCCAAACGTCTTCCCGATCTGCCCGACCTGGGTTTTGGATTCTTTTTCAATCCCGTGAAGGGAGTCTGCGGTGATTATTTCGATGTAATACTTGCACGCCGTGACCGGATTGTACTTACCGTTGCAGATGTCGCCGGAAAGGGCATCCAGTCCAGCATGGTGATGATGATGCTCCGTTCTGTTCTTCACCTGGTCACCAATACCACCAAGGATTCCGGAACAATTCTTGACTGGATCAACAAGGGTATTACCGGAAAAATCGACATGGATCATTATGCGACACTTTCGTACGTCAGCTACTGTCCCGACACTCATGTACTTGATTTTGCCAGCGCGGGACACCAGCCAATGCTTGTCTGGAAGGCAAAAACGAAAGAAATGGAAGTTATCCAGCATAATGCCGATCCGATCGGTGT
>CAZQEF010000309.1:0-1050 GCA_964592325.1 uncultured Treponema sp.
CGATTCGGTCCGGGACGCGAGGTTTACCGCGTCTCCAATAACCGTGTACTCCATGCGCTCGGTTGAACCGATCTGCCCGGCAATGAGCTTGCCGGTATTGATGCCGCAGCCAATTCTGATAACCGGATTCTTGTCTCCGCCGCGCCCCCGGTTAAAGTCGATAAGGGCCGCGCGCATCATGAGCGCCGCCCGGGCACAGTTTTTCGCGTCCTGTTCCACACTGCCCGATGATACCGGTACTCCCCAAAGCGCCATGACCGCATCGCCAATAAACTTGTCCACAACGCCGCCCGTCGAGTTGACGCACGAAACCATGCGGGTCATGTAATCATTGAGGAACTCAACCACTTCAAACGGTTCAAGCTTCTCGGAAATGGACGTGAACGAACGGATATCCGAAAAGAAAACCGTCGCCGTCCTGGTCTCACCACCGAGCGTGAGCTCACCGCGAGCCGCCTTTTGGGCAATCTCCGGATTGATGAACCGGCCAAAGGTGTCCTTGAGACGCTCGCGCTCGGCCAGACCGACGGCCATATCATTGAACCGTTTGGTCAAAACGCCGAGTTCGTCCCTGCTCCTGGTGGAAAAGGAAATATCGTATTTGCCCCGCGCAATTTCCTCGGAGGCCGCTGCCAGCCGTTTGACCGGCCGGCTTATGGACTTGGCAAAGAACCAGATAAAGAGAATGGCGGCAAAAAGCACGGCAAGCGTGAGCCAGATGTTCTGAATGGTAGTTCTGCGCACCCCGCCGAATACAATGTCAACAGGAACAGTAGTTAACACGCCGATATCCGCAACGGGAAGCTGGCGGTAGGCGCCGAAATATTCGCCGGGCTGGAACACTTCTTCAGAATCCACAGAATACCGTATTTGCCGGTTCAAATCATTTTTGGAACGCATCTCGCTGACAAGCGGATACTCGTTGATATTGAGTCCAGCCATAACCAGATCCCGATCCGGATGCACAAGAAGATCGCCCCGGTGATTGACCATAAACGACGTATTCAGGGAACCGGTACCGAAGGTTTCATTAAGTGATTCAGTGGAAAA
>CAZQEF010000309.1:1060-2598 GCA_964592325.1 uncultured Treponema sp.
ATACCGACTGGGAGAAGCCCCATTCCGACCAGGGATACACAAGCGCCATGACCGGCATGCCGAAGAAGGGAGACACATTGAGGGCAAAGACCTCGCCGTTCTCGGCACGGGAAACGAACTCCGCCTGCTGATCCAGATACTGGTCGGCAGGCGTGCGGTCAATCTCGTTGGAAAGAAAAAAACGGTTGTTGGCGTACATGGCAGGCGTCGTCTTGCCGTCCGCATCAGATAGAATGATGGCCGCAATCGTCTGGTTACGTTCGAAGAAGAACGCCGCAGCCTGCCGGGCAAGCGGACCGGACGCACCGGCCGCGTTGATCATGTCCAGAAGCAAAAAAACATTTGCGCGGATAGTAGCGAGTTCACCTTCCGCCGTAGTGGCCGAACGCGAATTGACGGTGTGGTTATTTTCTTCGGCAGTAAGCTGTACGTCGGAACTGACATAGAACGTAACAAGCGCGGTAATAGTTCCAAGCGAAAGCAAAACCAGAATACTGATTATGACAATCAGTTTCGCACCAATAGTAAAGGAAGACTGTTTCATCTCTGGAACAGTACCGGTAGCAGGTGAATCCATGTCCTATCCTTTTACGATGTTTTTAAAAACCTATAACACCAGTATACCCAAATAATTGAAAACATCAATTTTCTGGAGTATCTAATATGAAAAAAAACACTCTTTTTTGTTAAAAAAGGCCATTTCAGGGATTTCATCCGTTCCTTCGAACAAATCCCCGTCCGAAAGACCTGGATTGAGGCACCGGGCAGGTACCGACGCGCCCTGGCCCTTCTCACAGCCGTTCGAAGAAAGAGCCACGGGAGGCGATGGGGGGGGGAAAAGATTAAAAATAATAACCTGATTCTGTACTACTAAATTGGATTTACCTATCAACACTGTAAAACTGCAAGAATTATTGTTTTGTCAACAACCTTGTCGCAAAGGTCTTTCCAAAAGGTCTCCATTTCGGGAATGCCTTGTCGTATGGCAAACATCGCAAGCCTATTCGGTCGAGAAGGAGTTTAAATCAACCGTTGAAGAAACTTTTCCCTTCCTGATATTTTCCATGACTGAATCCATCATCTCGAGGGTATTACGGGAAATCTTGAATGGAGCAACCAGTGCTCCAGGTTCAAGAACCATTGTCCCGTTGGAGTATTCAAGCTCCCGATAATTGTCGTACTTTACTCCCCGTTTTGTTACTCGTTTGGTTACTCGTTTCTTTATATCGATTCTGGCATCATATTCTTTAACCGCCTGCATTCGTATCCTCCGCGGGGGACATCCCACATTTAGCATATACTATGAATACCACGAATTGTAAAGTATTTACTAAATCAGCTCTTCATTAGTACCATATTGTAGGGGACAGCTGCATAAACCGTACAAAGCAAGAAATTTCTCACCGTGTATAATAAATTCTAAACAGGATATACTTTTCTCTTGTCATATTGTATCTATTTTGGTACACTTATAATATGGCATAAGAAAAGAAAATCAAGGTGGTGTTTTACAAGACCCCGTCCGGTAACGAACCAGT
>CAZQEF010000310.1:0-2540 GCA_964592325.1 uncultured Treponema sp.
TCCGCGTTTTTTCCACAGAACCGTTCACGGGTTTGATGATGAGGTGCATGCCGGTCGCGTTTCCCAGGATGGTCCAGAGGCCGGGCATGGACGATTCTATCTGCCGGATGAGGTGCGTATTTTTTGCCCGGTATACACGGTGGGTCCGCGTGAGGTGACGGGCAAGATGCCCCCGTTCAATGAAGAGCGCGAGCGCTTTTTGCTGCAGGCTTTCGTTCCAGAAATCCCAGCGGAGTTTCGCCATCTTTACTCGTATCCTCAGTTCCGGCGGTACGATCATAAAGCCAAGTCTGAGGGCGGGACTCAGTATCTTGCTGAAGGTTCCGACATAGATCACCTGGTCGGGATCCATGACCTGCAGGGGCGCGACGGGTTTCCCGCCGTAACGGAATTCGCTGTCAAAGTCGTCTTCGATAATCCAGCTCCCCGTTTCGCGGGCTTTGGCCAGAAGTTGTACCCGTCTGGCCGCAGAGAGAGTGCCGCCAAGCGGGAACTGGTGGTTTGGGGTTACGTAGATATAGTGCGCCCCGGTCCCCGGAATTTCTTCGGGGATGATTCCTTCTTCATCGGCCGGTACCCAGGTCATGCGGGCTCCGTGTCCGGTAAATACCCGGCGGACAAAGGGTGCCTGGGGATCCTCCATGATTACCTTGCATGGGTCGAAGAGGCTGGCGAGTATCGAAAAACACTGCGATGCTCCCGCGGCAATCACGATATGTTCCGGATCGGCGGTAATCCCCTTCACTTCACGGACATGGGCGGCGATGGCTTCGCGGAGCTGAAGATTCCCGACGGGCGGACTGTAGCCGAGTTCCCGGTCGTCTGCATATTCCATTGCGTCATGGTAGCAGGTGAGCCAGGACCTGCGGGGAAAGAGTGTCATGTCCGGCATGCCGGGCGCGAAGGAAAGGTCAGGCCCGGTCCCGTCGGGGCTGGCAAGCGGGCTAGCGGCTGGATCAGGGGATACGGCCGAATCAGGCGACCGCGGGGAGCCCGCCTGTCGCGGGGAGTCTGACTCCCGAGGGAGGTCGGCCTGTCGCGGGGAGCTGGTCTGCCGGTTCCAGACCAGACCTTTGATTACATACGTTCCCGAACCGCGTGCTGTTGTGAGGTATCCTTCCAGTTTGAGCTGGTCTATTGCTTCCAGAATTATGCCTCGCGCTATGCCGAGCCGGGCGGCGAGTTCCCGGGAAGAGGCGAGTTTTGTTCCTCCGGGAATACTTCCTTCCGCAATCCGTTCACGGAGCTGATTAACCAGCTGTCGGTACTGGCTCGATTTTGAGTCTGGATCGAAGATTATGCCGTACATGCCGTCAGAATATCCCAATCATTATTTCTCGTGCAAGTGGTTCAAAAAAGAAGCAGAAAAGTGGCTCTTTTCTGGACACTTTGCGAACCCGTATACTTCGGGCAGATGGAGGATACAGTATGAAGATGTTCAATTTTGCAGACACCGCCGATCAGGTAAGTTCCCTGGCGCTCGGTTGTCTTCCTTTCGGTACCAAGATGGATATCGAATCGTCTTTTGCCCAGCTTGACTACTATCTGGAGCAGGGGGGCAATTTTCTGGATACGGCCAATAACTATTCGTTCTGGGAGGCGAACGGGAATGGCGGCGAGAGCGAGGCTGTTCTCGGCAAGTGGTTTGCCGAACGAAAGTCGAGGGACCGAGTATTTCTCGCTACCAAGCTGGGCGCGTACCCCACCGTCGGCAGGGAAGAGTTTTTCTCATACAAGGGTGATCCCTGGGCGGATCTGACCGAAGGTCTTTCCCGGAAAACGATCCTGCAGGCGGTGGACAACAGTCTGGAACGGCTTGGTACCGACCATATTGATCTGCTGTACGCGCATGTCGACGACCGTGAGACCGCTCAGGAAGAAACGCTGGAAGCCCTGAACGATGTAGTGAAAGCGGGCAAGGTCCGGTATATCGGCTGTTCGAATTTCAAGGTGTGGCGGCTGGCGCGCGCGCGGGAGATTTCCCGCAACCGGGGATGGGCAGAGTACAAGGCGGTGCAGATGTTCCATACCTATTTGCAGTCGGAAAAGAATGCGGCAACCGGTATGAGCGACCAGATGAACGATGAGCTTTTTGATTACGTACGTTCAGAAAGAGGAATGACCCTTCTGGGGTACACACCGTTATTGTGGGGTTCGTACACCCGTCCGGAAAAATACGACGAAATCGATCGGCTCAAGGCGTTTGTACGGCCACAAAACGCCGAGCGTCGCAGGCGGCACAACGCGATTGCCGCAGAAACCGGCTGGTCGATCAACCAGGTTATCTATGCCTGGATGCTCTGCTCCGATCCGGTGGTTATTCCGCTCGTTGCCGTCTCGAAGATGGAACATCTTGCGGAAGATCTTGCCGCCGCGGACTTCAGGCTTTCGGACGCCCAGATGGCGCAGCTTAACGCGCCGCTTGACTGATCGTGCTTCACGTTGAAAAAAAACCGCGCAGCCGCAAGGGTTGCGCGGTCTTTTTTTGGTCATTTGCAGGTATTGTTTTCATCTTTTATACTTACTATCAGCTTGATACC
>CAZQEF010000311.1:0-2537 GCA_964592325.1 uncultured Treponema sp.
AGCGGGGAGTAACCCTCAGTTTCCGGGGATTCGACAATCCCGTGTATTACATGCTTGAAACCAACAAGCGTTACTACCGTAACTATACCGGCTGCGGCAATACGGTGAACTGTAATCATCCGGTGGTACAGAACCTCATTATCGACTGTCTCCGGTACTGGGTAACGGAAATGCATGTCGACGGTTTCCGTTTCGATCTGGGTTCCGTGCTCGGCCGTGATCAGAACGGCAACATTCTCGATAATCCGCCGACTCTTGAGCGTATTGCCGAAGATCCGGTGCTCCGCCGGACAAAGATCATTGCTGAAGCCTGGGATGCCGGTGGCGCGTACCAGGTCGGTGGATTCCCCGGAGGCCGGTGGGCTGAATGGAATGACCGCTACCGTGATGATGTACGGCTTTTCTGGCGGGGAGACACCGGCATGGTGCATCACTTTGCGACCCGTCTTACCGGTTCGTCCGACCTTTACCTTGACGACGGGAGGAAGCCTTTCCACTCGGTCAACTTTGTTACCGCGCACGACGGGTTTACCCTCAACGATCTGGTTTCATACAACGGCAAGCACAATGAGCAGAACGGCGAGGAAAACCGCGACGGCAGCGATCATAACAACAGTTTCAACTACGGAGCGGAAGGTCCTTCCGGTAACCCCGGCATTGAACGTGTCCGGCTTCAGCAGCTCAAAAATTTCTATACTACTCTGCTTGTATCACTGGGAACTCCCATGCTCCTTATGGGCGATGAAATCCGCAGGAGCCAGGGAGGAAACAATAACGCCTATTGCCAGGACAACGAGGTTTCATGGATGGACTGGAACCTGGCGGAAAAAAACGGGGAACTCCTCCGCTTTGTCCAGCGTCTTGTCGCGTTCCGGCGGAGTCATGCAGCTTTTATGCGCCCGGACTTTCTTACCGGAAAGGGGCGCACGGCACGGGGAATCCCCGATATAACCTGGTTCGGGGCCGACGGGAAGCCGGTTGACTGGACCAGGGCGGGTCATTTTATTGCCTACCGTCTCATGGGTGCCCGGGAAAGCATTCTTGCCGAGCGTGACGACCGTGATTTCTATCTCATGTTCAATGCATCCAGCCGGGATGTAACCGTAACGGTATGCCCGCCGCCGGAAGGCATGTGCTGGCGCCGGGTTATCGATACCGCCCGTGAAGCCCCAGATGACATACTGGAATCCGGCAGCGAGGAACCCCTGCCCTCGGAGAACAAGTATGTTGCCCTAGCCAGAAGCAGTGTTGTACTCATAACCCGGATGGTGTAGTATTTTCTCACCCTGGACAGAGGAGTTTGCATGCAGTTTGACAAAAATGTATTTATTGAATGGATCAGAACACGGCTCAAACGAAACTATGGAAAAAAACTCGAAGAAGCAACCAGACATGACATGTATGACGCAGTATCTGCGGCGCTCATGGATTACATACAGACCAACTGGATGGCTACACGGAAGGAGTATGACGGGCACAATGTGCGCCAGCTGTATTATCTTTCAGCCGAGTTTCTCATGGGGCGCGCGCTCGGGAACAATCTGATCAATCTCGGCTTCATGGACGCAATCCGTGAAGTTCTTGAGGAACTTGATTTCAACTACGCAGATATAGAAGAGGAAGAACCGGATGCAGGACTTGGTAATGGCGGTCTTGGCCGGCTTGCTGCCTGTTTTCTTGACTCTCTGGCTACACTTGATTATCCGGGGCATGGATACGGAATACGGTATCAATACGGCATGTTTGAACAGCATATCGAGAACGGTTATCAGGTCGAATATCCCGACAACTGGTTAAAACACCGTGACCCCTGGGAAGTAAAGCGTTCCGATCTTGCGGTCACCGTGTATTTTGGAGGAACTCCAGTTGCGGAGAAAGGGGTAAACGGTCATACCGTGTATCGCATTGAACATGCTGAAGAAATCACTGCCACTCCCTATGACATTCCGATCGTGGGATTCGATACACGCACTGTTAACCGTCTGCGGCTCTGGGAAGCGAGTTCCGATAACGGCTTTGATCTGCAGCTTTTTAACGACATGCAGTACATGCGTGCGGTTGAACGGCAGAACAACGCCGAAAATATTTCCCGCGTACTTTATCCGAATGATGCCGGACCGTCCGGCAAGGCTTTACGGCTAAAGCAGCAGTATTTCTTTACATCGGCAAGCCTTCAGGATCTGGTGAAGAAATACAAACGGGATCATGGAACCAATTTTGAGGATTTTCCGAAATTCAACGTGATTCAGCTCAATGATACGCATCCGGTAGTTGCAATACCGGAAATGATGCGTCTGCTCATGGATGAAAACGGTCTTGGATGGGAAAAGGCCTGGGACATCGTGACCCGTACCTTCGCGTATACAAATCACACTCTGCTTGCCGAAGCTCTTGAACGCTGGCCCATCGATATATTTGAAGGCCTCCTCCCGCGGGTCTACCAGATTCTCGAGGAGATCAACCGCCGGTTTCTGGCGGAACTCCGCGAGAAATTTCCCGGAGACTGGCAGCGGCAGAACCGCATGTCCATTATCAGC
>CAZQEF010000312.1:0-2533 GCA_964592325.1 uncultured Treponema sp.
CATGGATGACATATGTACAAGATTATAGCTTTTATGAGGTAATGTCAAATATGACTAACAACAGTAAACAAAGGTACCTGTTTCTCGTATTCCTCTGTGTCATTCTGTCGGGATTGACTGCAATGGATTATTTTCAGGAGGGCGAGAAGCTGTTCCGGCAAAACCGGCCGGAAGAGGCTATTCCGCTTCTGTATCGTGCTTCAATGCAGGAAGGAGTCGATCCGCGGGTTTTTGTATATCTCGGATTGTGTTACCAGCAGACCGGGAAAAATGATGATGCGGTCAGTACGTTCATGCGGGGTATTTCCGTACCCGGAACAAACCGCAAGATACTGTATTTCAATGCGGGCAATGTCTACTTCGGCCAGGATGCTTTTGCCGAAGCAGTTACCATGTACACCCGGTCCCTTGAGACAGATTCCGCATTTGCGCCGGCATATCTGCACCGGGCAAATGCCCGGGTCAAACTGGAGCATTTTTCACAGGCTGTAGAGGATTACCGGATGTACCTGACGCTGGATCCCGCCTCCTGGCAGAACGAGTCAATCCGCCAGTTGATCGCATTGCTTACGGAGGAGATACGGGTACAGGAAGAGCGCGCACTCAGAGATGAAGCAGCGCGTCTGGCAAGCGAAGCCGAACGGAAGGCCGAAGAAGAGCGCTACCGGCGTCTCATGGACGAAGTCAGTTCATCGCTTCAGGCAATAGACCAGGCAAGCACCCTTTCGGCAGGCTCGGAAGATATTTTGCAATATGATGAGGAAGGATCTCTTGAATAACCGGAAAAAAATCGTTATTGCCGCCATATGCGCGGCTGTAGTGCTCATTCTCCTTTTTTTGACGCTTCACTGGGTCAGAAATGCCGGAAGCGAAGATGCCGCACAGAGAAGGGTGAACACCCTGACCCTGGTGCGGACCTATGTTGACCGTGAAGAATTCGACCGCGCGCTTTCATTGCTCGAAAATCTTCTCATCGAGAATCCGGAAGATCAGGAAGCATCCGAATTGCTTGATATCGTGCTCGCGGCGAAACGGGCGCGTGAACGCATGGAAGCAGGAGAGGAAGTAGACCAGCGGGAGCTCGAGAAAGCGCTGGCAGCTGCCAGGGCTGCCGCGAACCGGATAGCTTCGGCCGCCGATGAAGCCTGGAAGGCCGCGTCCCGCATGAGCGACGAGGCAAAACAAAACCGGCAGGTGCGTTCCGATACACCTGACAAGAGTGCTCCTGAAGAAAAAGCCGGAAGCGGTCTTTCCGACGATGAATCCCGTGAACGGATGGAAAAGGAACTTGCCGACCGCGAAGCGGCGGAACGCCAGGCGCTGGAAGATGCTTTGGCGAAAAAGAACGAACAGCTTCAGAAACAGATAGAAGCGGTCAACCGTAATGTCGAGAAGGGAAAACAGGCAGCGGAGTCCGGAAGTTTCCGTTCTGCCCGTGATCATTTTGCCCGCGCGGCAGAAGGGCTCCCGGATGGTGAGGATAAATTCAATGCTTCAAAATATCTGGAAATGGCCGAATCACTCTATGCCATCGCAGCAGAAACTGACGACAGTACCATAAAATCAGAGGCACTCTCGAGCGCGCTGGAATACGCCAGCAAGGCGGTGGAGGCAGATTCGGGTTCCGCGAAGGCACATTGGCTCAAGGCCAAGATATTCGAGGAACAGGGACGTACCGCCCAGGCGGAAGACGAGCTTGCGGAAGCAGTACGGCTGGATCCCCGGAATTATCTGTACGTGTACGAGCTTGGCAAGAAACAGTACCTTCGTGGCGATTACAAAGGCGCCCGCACCAGTTTTGAAACGGCGACTCGTCTTGCTCCCTCCTTTGAACCGGCGTTTTTCAATCTGGGACTGACCAATCGCCGTCTTGACAGAACTGACGCGGCACTGGCCGCCTTCCGGGGCGCGACAAGGATCAAGGCGGATTACACACGAGCGTACATAGAAATTGCACGATTGCTTGTCGCAAAGGGTGACACAAACGGGGCAATCCAGAATTACAGCACGGCGCTCAAGCACGAACCGGCAAATGTCCAGGCTCTCCGGGAAATGGCCGCCGCATACAGCACCCGGGGCGACTATACCTCTGCTGAGCGGTTTTTCCGTGAAGCTCTTACGCTCGGTTCGGATGACGGCCGGACCAATTACAACATGGCTACGGTACAGCTGGAACTCGGAAACAATGCGCAGGCGCTTGATTATGCAAAGAAGGCGGTCTCTGCCGAGCCGCGGAACGCCGTATTCCTTTACACATACGGTTTGGCGGGTGAGCGTAACAACATGTCCGACGTTGCGGTGAGACAGTATGCGCTTTCCATAGCCTCGGATCCCAAGTATGTTAAACCCCGCATAAATCTCGGTATCATGTATCTGGAAGCAAACCGGCTGGATGATGCCCTGAATCAGTTTACGGCGGCCTATACGGTTGAACCTGATAACCATGAGGTGAATAACAATCTGGGAAAGGTATACGGACTGAGAAAGGAATACAATAAAGCGGTAGAACACTTCGCCCGGGCGGATCATGCCG
>CAZQEF010000313.1:0-2530 GCA_964592325.1 uncultured Treponema sp.
GCACGGTAACGTCGTACCAGGGGCAATACGGAACCGGATCCCAGTACAGATGCTGCGTGAATACAATGTCGCCTTCAACTTCCTCGAACCAGAAATCTTCCTGCACGGATTCCTTGGAATCCACGGCTTGGGAATCCACGGTTTCCTCCGTGAAAAAAGGCATGCATACGGTGCAGAACAGTGCGGCGCAAATTGCCGCGGAGCGGAACAGTCTAGTTGCCATACAACGTCCTCCGGTTCCGTGAGCGGGGGAGCAGTACATCGGGAATATCGATACGGAAATCCGCGCGGAGCGTTTCTCCATGCTGCAGAATGAGATCCTCTTCCGTCACGCGGAGGGCTTCGACAGTCCACCGGAACCGGCCCTTGTCAAGAACGGAAAAATCTTCAAGTTCCCATGACGTTTCCGTAATCAGTCCGGAATCGTGTATAAGCTTTCCCTCGGGTGAGCGCAGTTCCATCCGGTAATGGGTCGCGTCGGGAACCGGAGCCCAGGAGAAACGCAGAGTACGCGTCGTGGAAAGAATCTCCGGCCCCAGACGGGAACCGTCGGCCGGATCAATACGGGTCGTTTTCGCAAGCCGCGGAATGGGGAGCACGGTAAATGACCTGGGCCGGGTGGGAGTAATATTGAATCCGTCGTCAGTTTTACCGATAACCGTCCAATACCAGCGGCCTTCGGGAAGACGGGGCAGCGTCAGCATAGCTGCCGGAGACTCAATAACGATGGCGTCTGCCGGAATCGAACGGCCCGCGTCAACAGAACGCGATGAAAGAGCCGAACGGCTCCGCGAAAGAACCATGGTCGCTTTTGCGGGTTTTTCCACGCTCCGCCATTCGGCGCGGCCAGGCTCCAGAAGGGCCGTAATTCCGTCAATCTCCATACCGTCCGGCGGATACACCAGCTCGATGGGCTTCAGGATCTTGTGGTCATACCCGTACCGCCCAAAAAGACCGGAACGTCGGGTTGAAAGCGGCGTTTCTTCCGCGTACGCCTGAACCGTCCAGTACCAGGCTCCTTCCGCGAACGAATCCATATTTATGGACACTTCGGTCCCTTCGATAAAGTTTTGTTCATATAAAGGGGTCGTACCGCTTGCCGGCCGGTGCAGGCGGAGCGAATATCCGCTGGCGCCTTCCACTTTCTCCCATCGGAACACCGTAGGCACGCCGGCACGGGTAACCACCGTGCTTCCCGGTTTCGGCGAAACGGGAGAAGGCGCGTCAAGCGCCGGCAAAATGGAAACTTCCCGCGGTATTGTCGTCAGTTCAAGATCGCCCACCTTCGTGTACAGCCGCCAGAACCACGTTCCTTCCGGAATGCCGGCGCCGGAAACGGATCCCGAGTTCTGAACCGTATCAATAACAGATTCGGAAAAATCATTGGTTTTGGAAACCTGGAAGCGCGTATCGGTCGCTACATTGGTTTTCCAGGTAAAGCGCGTATCAGGCGCAAGGTTGAGAGATATACCGTATCCTTCCGGCGGGAACAGGGCACGCTGTACAAGCTCGCCAGAATGCGCGTAAAAAACGCCGACACGCGATACGGGCGAAAGATTCCCCTCGGCATCCGTGTACCGTGCCGTCCAGTACCAGCGCCCGTCCTTCAGCGGATGTTGTTCCGTATCATGGGAATGGAGGTTGCCGTACGCGGAAGCTTCAACGAGGGGATTTTGCATCGCTTCGTTGTCCGCGATTGTAATGAGCGTGCAGTCCGCGTCCGGGTTGTTTTTCCAGGAGAAGCGTATCATGCCGGACTCTGGTTTGCTGTTCACAATATCGTTTACCCGCGGAGACAGAAGTTCGGGAGCGCTCAACGCGGCATTACGCAGAATGACGAACCGCTGTACCGGCGTTGAACCTTCATATCCCGTGTTGTTAAGCGGATACCAGGGTTCCACCTGCCAGTACCAGGTACCTTCCGAAAGGGAGGATACAATTGAGGACGGATTGGAACACTGCTGTACAATCACGGGATCATTGAGCCCCGGATTATCGGCTACCGTAAGCTTCCAGAAGCTGGAATAGTCGTTTCCGGTCCAGATGAACCGTACCGCCGGACTGCGCGACCGGAACCGGTATTCATATCCCGGGGCCGGAGCAATGGCCACCGGATTGGGAGCGGAAAGGATGCTGAACGAACCTTCTTCAACAGCCGTCCCGCCGTCCATGATACGCCAGTACCAGTGACCGGAATCGAGCGGCAATACCATGCCGGAAGAATCGGCGGGAACCGCGTGATCAAGAGTATCCGTAAACAGGCGGCTCGCGGAAAGCTGCAGGGTGTATCCATTATCGGGAGCATCCTCTCCGGGAGGAGCAAACCTGAACTGCACCGGCAGTTCTGCCGTCCCGTGATTCAAGAACCGCCGGTTCGCTTCCGGCTGGAGCACCACCGTGGACCGCAGCTGACTCAGTGACGAGTCTTCAAACAGCGCGGACATTCCCGCTTCAATACGGCGGCCGTCCGCCGTCTGAACGACACCGTTTATAACCTGTATCGACGTAACGGAAGAACCCGGCAGCGCGC
>CAZQEF010000314.1:0-2530 GCA_964592325.1 uncultured Treponema sp.
TTGAATTTTCTCATCCCGCATCAGTTATGCAGAACATCAATGCGCTTGTTCCGGCACGTATTCCGCTGGTGGTGGGAACAACCGGCTGGAAGGATAATCTTCCAGCCATTACGGATCAGGTTGCCCTCAATAAAACATCCCTGCTTCATGCGGCAAATTTCTCGGTGGGAGTGAACCTGTTTTACCGGATTGTGGAAGAAGCAGCCCGTCTTGTTTCGGAGTTTGACACGTACGATTGCGCTCTTTTTGAGTCACATCATAATCAGAAGGCGGACAGTCCGTCCGGAACGGCGCTCGATATCGCCCGCCGGGTAATGGATGTCATGCCCTCCAAGAAGCGTCTGGTAACGAACAGTGCCGATCATAAACCGGAAAAGGATGAGCTGCATTTGGGGAGTGTACGGGTAGGAAGCGTTCCCGGAACCCATACGGTGTGGTTCGATTCCGCGGCGGATACTATTGAACTTACCCATACCGCGCGAAACCGCGAGGGTTTTGCCCTGGGTGCGGTACGCGCGCTGGAATGGCTTGTTGCTCCCGATACGAACGGGAAGGTCCGGACAGGCGTTTTCACCATGAATGATGTTTTTCGGGATATTTAGCTACTGCTCCCAAAATTGTTGAATAAATCAGTATCCGGCTGTGATATTCCGTATGCGGTCAAAGAGATATTGTACTGAAATACGTATATCGTCTGTCAGATACACGTCCCGGTCTCCGGCGCGGTAGGCGGGTTTCCCGAACACCTGTTCAAATTGATCACGGGAATCCCCGGTACGGATATCCCCACCGGGAGATACCGGAGAGCCGGGATTCATCCGTATCCGGATGAGGACCGGTTCCGTATCCTTTCCATTCTGCCGGAATGTAAGAACAATTCCAAGTTTCGGGTATTCCCAAATCTCGTGGAAATAGTTGTATGTGATTGACTCAGGGTTGCCAAGCAGGTCCGCAAGTTTTGAAGTGGTGCCTCCGAGCTGTATGCCGCGGAATGAGTGGCCCCCTCCCTGACGGAGTTTCGAAAGCCGCGATACTGCTTCAAGCAGCCGGCCTGAACCGGTGTCATCACCCGTCGAACGGAGCATGATGGCATGGTTTGTCAGAAGATCACGATCATCAGAAGGAAAGCCTTCACAAAGAAGTACCTGGCTGGCGGGTGTCATTTTATGCGAGATCCGGGAGAGAATGATCTCCGCCCCGACAGGATCTTTGCCGGAAAGAAACAGCAGCGAGGCATGATTTGCCCGAGCAGTATATCCGGAAGACTGCGCTTCAAGGCGGGCTGCAGTTTCGGCTTCAAGAAGGGCCTGATCGGTATTTCCTCCGCCCTGAAACAGTAACATGGCATATGCTGATGAAAGCGCGGGATCCGTGTACGCAGAAAGAGAGTGGCGATATGCCTGTAATGCCCGGTTGTAGAGTGCGGGGTTTCCGGCCTCTTTCCCCGGAACCGGTATTCCGGTTCCGGAAGGAGACGCTGTTCTGTCTTTTTTCGCATGAGCAGTAAAAGCTGAAAGCTGGTTGTTTTCTTCTGCAGCAGCAGGGAAAAGAGTCATGAGATATTGTTTTTCTGCAGGAATCGCAGACAGCCAGTACTGGTGGCTGACCAGGGCTTCAAGCCGGTCAAAATAGATTCCCCCGAAACGCGATTCACGGATGCTCTCAAAGGCGTTAACGGCATCTGTAAATGCCGTACGTGTACGCAGTGTCTGAAGAATGGTGGAGTACGAGGAATACAGCAGTTCACGTACTGCGGTCTGTTCAGTAATGAAGCTTCTGCGTTCTTCCGGAGATGGAGAGGCAAACCATGAGGAACGGCTGCTGCCGCGTATGGATCGCTCACCCGATACTGTGGAGAGATACTCGTCGGTAAAAAGGGTGGGACTGTACCCCGCGAGTTCAAGAACGACACAGGCCATAATATCCGTTTCATGAATCTTTGTCGGTTCGCTTTCAAGCAAACGGTCGAGATTGCCCGTACTGCGGGATGAAACGGTTTTATCGGCAGAACGCATATATGCGGAGAAATCGCTGTCAAGGGCAAAGCGTGCGGCATTGTATGCCAGATAGGGCGCAAGTTTTTTTTCCCGTTCTCCGGCATGATCACGGGCACGCCGTGGATCATTAACCGAAAGCTCAAAAACCTGCAAGTCAATAAGGTCGAGGAGGCCGGTGGATAAAACCATGGTCCCTTCCGGATAGAGTGTTGAAAAAATTTCCCTGTTGTTGACTACCATGACCCGAATGGATCCGCGATAGAGCTCGGTGCTGCGGAAGAGCATGAACAGCGTGGTATCGATGGTTTTCCGCCAGTCGCCGAGCTCTCCGGGCGGTGCTTCCGTCCGGCCGAGATGGAGTATTTCCTGCCGGGCGGAAGAAAGAAGCTCCTTGCGGATGTCGGAGTCGGGAACAGCCGCAATTACAGAGAACGCCGGGAAAACAAGAACTGCCGTCAGGGCACGGAATAACTTTGTACGAATCATATACTTACCATAACACACCGGTAGGCTAATGGCAACGAAACCGGTAT
>CAZQEF010000315.1:0-2500 GCA_964592325.1 uncultured Treponema sp.
GGGTTTGTACGGCTCGTAGACTATCTTGGCGGAGACTCACGGATTGTGCAGTCTGCCCGTGTCTCCTATGGGGACGGTACAAAATCGACCCGGGAAGACGGAGCGCTCATCGACTATCTGCTTCGGAACCAGCACACTTCTCCGTTTGAACAGGTAGTCCTCACCTTCCATATAAAACTGCCCATTTTTATCGCGCGCCAGTGGATCCGCCACCGGACCGCCCGCGTTAATGAGATTTCAGGCCGCTATTCCATCATGAAAGACGAGTGCTATGTCCCGTCAACCGGAGATATCGCCTACCAGAGTACCGACAACAAACAGGGCCGCGCGACAGATCCGGTTCCCGGAGCGGTTGCGTCCGCCGTCCGTGAAAAGCTCGAATCCCAGCAAAAAGAAGTATTTTCCGGATACCGTGAGCTCATTTCCGAAAACCTTGCCCGGGAACTTGCCCGTATCAACCTTCCGCTTTCAACGTATACCGAATGGTACTGGCAGATTGATCTGCATAACCTTTTTCACTTTCTCCGCCTGCGCTGTGATGCCCATGCCCAGAAGGAAATTCGCAACTATGCCGAAACAATACTGGACATCACCCGGAAGGTTGCGCCCCTGGCAACCGCGTCTTTTGAACGGCATCAGAAAAACGGGGTAACCTTCTCCGGTGAAGAGCTTGCCGCACTCAAGGCGCTTCTCAAGGGAGAAAAACCGGCGCTTGAAGGCCGGGATCTCGCGAGGTTTGAAGAAAAACTTTCTTCCGGCCGTCAGCTGTGAGTATCCGGAACGGGAGAAAACTGATTTTCCTTTAAATGTTTGATAAAAAGCGTCTCTACATCGGTGCGGGCCTGCACGCCAAAGGCAGGAACCGCGCTGCCAGGTTCCGTTACCCGGTATAAATGCTCGGGCGACTCAAGATACGCATAACTTGTACGGTCGTTTACCCACCAGTCCAGAACATTCAGAATCATCAGCGTTGAATGAATGAGCATTGCGTTCGTACGGATTTTTGACTGCTTGCCTCCGCATATCGCATCAAGGCGCCGGGACACCGGATTCGCAATATCGAATTTATACGGTTCCCACGGATTCAGAATTCCGGGAACCGAGGAAGCCGGATCATGGTCAAGACCGGGAGGCCAGGGGCCAAGTGCCTCATTGTATCGGATCAAGAGCCGTTTAAGACGCCGCACACGAGTAAAGAACGGGGGCAATCGTTCATCTTTGGGAAGCCGGGCATACCCGTACATCTGCACGTCAAAATACGGAAGGAACATGGTTTTAATAAGCGTATACATGCTTGAAAGGAGCTTTCGGCCGTACGGCGTCTTGTGAAAATTTGGCTGAGTGTAAATTTGATGGGTATACGACTTGAGCTCAACGCTGAGATCCTTGTCGAATACCTGCTCCTGATACAGAATCCATTGTTCAAGGATGGTCTGTATATCCTCCGTCTCTTCCCTGTTTGATACCGGTGTCAGCGCTTCAAATTTGATAAGCCGGAGACCCTGGAACAACTCTTCAAGAAT
Source organism: uncultured Treponema sp. (assembly GCA_964592325.1). Taxonomy (GTDB): domain Bacteria; phylum Spirochaetota; class Spirochaetia; order Treponematales; family Treponemataceae; genus Teretinema. The sequence continues at coordinate 1,524 of CAZQEF010000315.1, forward strand.
CCAGAAAATGATCAGGGTCTGATGCAGAGGATTGGAGGGAGCAAGCTGGGTAAAACCATCCTGAAACTGCAGAATTGGCTGAAAATACGGGCACAGATCCGGCATGTCCTTCAGCCGGTCCCATCCAGCCTCGGGGAAAAGACGTTCAAGAAGCGCAAGCCCCTCAGCGACATCTTCCGGAACAGGCCGGTCATTATCATATCCGGTCGCGTCTTCTTTCTCTTCCTCCGGAGTCGACCCGTCATCAATCTTGAACCTGACCGTATCGGGGACATCGTTCGGCAACAATACATCTTCCGGAACCACATCAAGCCAGGAAAGAATCCGCGAGCCACGGGTATAAAAGAGCTGATACATCGTAAGCATTGCCGGAGAAGTCATGCGAAGCAGAAGGGGATATAATCCGGAACAGACCGTTTCCAGAACATAACACCATTCTTCTATGGCGTTTGTCGTAATAATCTTGAACGCTTCAGGGTCAGCCGGTACCATTTTTTTCGTTATGTACTGATATATGGACCGGTACACTTTGGCCATTCCGCCGCTTCCGAGATAAAATACCTTTACAAGCGGAACAAAAAGCAACCGCATGAAGGGAATCATCGCGGATACGGTCACTTCCCGGGGAGTCCTCTGAAGACGGAGCAATTCTCCGCTGATTTTGCGGAGGTCGATACTGTCTATAACCTCAAGAACCCTTGCGGCGACAGGAGCAGATTCCTTCATTTCCCGGATAAGAACGGCCTGATCCTGAAACGGCAGCATTTTCTTTGTGGCAGCCACGCACTGCTGTACATGCCCCATGTAATCATTGAGGGTGTACATGACAAACTCGGGACTCACCAGATCGCTCTTGTCAAATTTGAACAGCCCTGCCGGCTGTTTGATTTTGTACCTCCGGTCCATCATGAGCTGGTTCATTTCCTGAAGAACCTTTTCCGGTATATCCGGAAGATCGGGGAGCTGTGTTGACTGAT
>CAZQEF010000316.1:0-2500 GCA_964592325.1 uncultured Treponema sp.
TGTGCCACCACCGGTGGCATTACGGTCGTGAAGCTGCTCAAGAACGGCTTTCAGCTTCGCGGGTACAGGCAGTCCGAGATGTGTGGAGTTTTCCAGCAGGGACACGCCTTCGTTGGAAATGTAGAAAAAGATTACCGCCGTTCTGATGACCGATTCACTTGTAGCGGCAACTTCAAAATAATAGCGTATGGGATCAAAACCCTCTTCGGTTACTACTATTTCAAACGGAAAAACTTTACGTGTTCCTGTTTTATGGGCGCTGACCGGTTTTGGCCAGAAAGTGAATGTTCCCGGTGTATGCGGATCAATAATAAAGGGATTGTCCCATGATGCATGAATGGACTGGGCAGGAGATCCATCCATGAGAAGCTGTACCGAGATGTTTTTTGCCGGTTCAAAGGTGCATCCGTCAAGAATTCTGCCTACAAAGGTAGGAAAATTATACACCGGTGTCTGGGGAAGCGCGGCTGACTGGTCATGATTTGGCCGTTTGGTCAGCAGTACCTGTTTCATTCCTTCAAGTGCTATACGGTTTATATCTGCCATGAGCTGCATTTTATCAATTGAGTCTTCTGTTTGCGCGTACACGAGCCCGCGGGCGGATTTTATATAATGCGGTGGTATGCGGTTCAGTACATAGCAGATGGTATCGAGCCGGCATTGCTCACAGCTGCAGGTAAGCCATTGCGCTCCTGAATCAATCGCGGTATCAAAGAGTTCATTGACACCGCTGTATACAAGTTCTTCCATCAGATTATGAACATTCATCGGTGCCTCCTGCAGCAGGTGAATCGCTCCCCTCAGTGTAATGCAGTCCGAGATAATTGGCAAGTTTCCCGGTCAGGGACGGTACTGAACGGACTGAAGGGGCATGATCAGGATGTACTGCTACCCGTATTTTTCTCAGTGAGCGTAGAAAGCCGGAAACAACAGATCGGGAGAACACAGTTGAGCTTTCGGTAAAGGATACTCCTTCATCAGCGATGTACAGATCGCTTTCAAAGGAAATGCGTTCAGGAATATCAATCACGATATGGAAGTCTTCCATACGCCTGCCGGTTAATCCCGAGAGAAGTTCGCTCAGACCGGTCTCGGCTTCGGCGCGTCCGGAAAGCGTTTCCAGCCGGGGATTGTCTCCCTGAACATACGGAACAGAGAATACAATGTCATAAAACGATCTGTTGCGGATCATTTCGGCGAGGATACACTCCGGGATGGCCGTTGTGTGAGCAAGGGCGAATATACCGTCGTCATCACAGGCATACAGCTCTTCCGGAGCAATGCAGGAACGGTCAAGCGCGGTAAACAGGAATTTTTTCATCATTGCCGTGGCAATTCTGATTGTCCGGTGCCAGTACACCGACCGGTACATGAGGTACTTTGAAAAAAGGACACTCTCAACAGACATTATGGCGCTGGAATCAAGAACAATTCCACGGTTACGGTCGCAGTGCATGTGGGAAAGAATAAAATCGGTGTCCTGGATGCCGTACGGCACTCCGCAAAAATAGGCGTCACGGTTAAGATAGTCAAGTTTGTCCGGATCAAGGACTCCTGAGAGGATTCGGGAGAAAAAACGGCTTTCCTCGTCTCCTCTGTCCCCTCCAAGTATGATCTCCGCGGTCATGTCCGCGTCGCCCCCAAACGAGGCTATGTGTGTTCGTAATGGTTCCATGCGTATGATTTGCGCGGTAAGTTCCTCGTGCTCAAGAAGCGGTAATTCTTTGAGTGCATGGGTAAAGGGGAAATGTCCAAGATCATGGAGGAGGGCGGCCGCAAGGAATGACTTGCGGCCGGTATCGGTTGTCCAGCTTTCTGCACCTGTTTCAAGAAGAACGGACAGCATGCGCCGTGCAAGATGCAGCACACCGAAAGAATGGGATGCCCGCGAATGCGTCGCACCCGGATAAACGTATTCAGCCGGTCCGAGCTGTTTGATCCGGTACAGACGCGAGAACGGTTTCGAACGCGACAGTGTTTCAAGCTCCGGAGTAATCCAGATATGTTTCCACACCGGATCCCGCACGGCAACATTCCAGCGGGAACCGGTTTTATCCGGAAGTGTTCCCATGTGATTTCTTACTGGCCGCCTTTTTTTGTCCAGGCAGCAAGACCGCCCGCAAGCAGAACCTTCCTGGAGCGTTCATCCAGATTATTGACTGCCGTAAAAGAAAGACCATCAGATGATCGGGTAACCATGAACGGAGTTCCCTGTTCCAGTGATGTGCGTATGCCCGATATGGTCAACGTATCGTTAAGCGAAAGTGCGTCATATACCGACGGGTCCTCAAAAACCAGCGGGAGGATTCCGTAGTTGATGAGGTTGGCTTTGTGAATACGGGCAAAAGACTTGACGATGACCGCACGGACTCCCAGATACATTGGTGCAAGCGCCGCGTGTTCACGTGAAGATCCCTGTCCGTAGTTTTCTCCGCCGACAACAAAACAACCGGAAGCTTTTTGTGCCCGCTCGTAAAAACCGGTGTCGAGACGTTCGAGC
>CAZQEF010000317.1:0-2495 GCA_964592325.1 uncultured Treponema sp.
TTGGTTGTTCCCAGGTCAATTCCTATAATTTTTCCCATAGTATCTAGTCTCCTTTTCTTAGCCTTGTATTTCTAACCGGTCCATTCCTGTCCGTATCATTCAGCCGTCTTGTCCTGCGGCATTTTTACCATAACCTTGGCCGGACGTATAACACGATCCCTGAGCTTGTACCCCTTGAGGTACTCTTCCGCAACAGTCGGCTCTTTCACTTCCGGATCAGGCACAGAACCTATCGCTTCATGAATATTGGGGTCGAAAAGCGTATCCTTTGCCGGATAATACTCAAGCCCGTATTTCGACTCCAGCAGGGATCCGAGCTGTTTGCGTATCATGGAAATTCCGTCTGCAAACGCTCCCTTTTCACCCTGTTCACCGGCATCAATAGCCCGGTCAAAATCATCAAGAACCTGCACAAGATCAAGCAGCAGCGTGCTGTTTGCGTAATCAATTGCTTCCTGCTTCTCCCGAATCATACGCTTCCGGTAGTTGTCAAAGTCTGCGGCCTTGCGGAGATACTGATCCTGGAGCTCTACATTCTTTTTTTCCAGCTCCTCGAGCCGGTCTGCCGGAGATGCGATCTCCGCAGAAGACCGGCTTTCTCCTGAATCATCGACCGGTTGACCACCGTCAGTTTTTTTTGCGTCCGAGCTCTCTTTTTCACCGGCAGCATCCTGCCCGCCCTGATTCTGCGTGTTTTTTTCAGCTTCGTCCGGAGCGGACATCTTCTCTTCCGCGTCCGCTCCGGACGAATTTATCACCTGTTCATCGCTGTTTTTCTTCATTCGTACAACCTCAAAAAAAAGATACTAATAATGCGGCCGGGGGGTCAACAAAATCAGGAAAAAATGAGCTTCCATGCGACAGATTCGGGCGAAGGAATGTTCGGAAGCGCTTCCCGGGAAAACCAGCGGGCTTCCAGGATCTCATCCCCGTCCGGATGCAGTTCTCCCGATTCCCAGTCCGCATGAAACGCGATCATGTACTGATCGGGAAACGGCCAGCTCTGGCTTCCGGCATAGCGGACATTCCTGACTGATATACCTGCTTCTTCACGGACTTCGCGTACGACACACTCTTCAAGGGTTTCTCCATGTTCAACATAACCGGCGATACAGGAAAAAAGATGCTGTATCCGGTGAGCATGCCTGACAAGCAGAATTCTGTCATCCCGATGCACGAGAACAATGATCGCCGGAGCAAGCCGGGGATAAAAATCGGTTCTGCAGGAGGGGCATTGGCGCGCCGTTTCCGAAGGATGTTCCTCAAGACGCACGCCGCAGCGTGAGCAAAACCGGGTATTCATGTGCCAGTTGATCAAACCATAGGCACGGGCCGCCAACACGGACAGCGAAGACGGAACTTCTTCATTCTGTGAAAGGAGCGAACGAACCCGGACCCACTGTGCCTGTTTCCCGGTTTCAGAGGTACAAATCGCCAGAATCTTATCAGAACGGGACGCCTCAGTCATTACGATATCTGCAGGAATCCCGTCAAACCGCGTGCGCATGCGGGAGACAACGGGCAGGTGTTCAAGGACAGCATCGGCTGAAGGCAGTTCATAGGCGTCCAGAAGAATCATTTCATCCGGATGAAATATATATACGGAAGATTTCATGAGTACCCCGGTGTTTTGTATCCGTTAACCATACCGGAAAAAGCCCGGATATGTCCATGCGTATCCTTTCACAGCCCGGCGAAACAAAAAACAGGCAAGACACACGGAACAGCTTGAATTGCCAATACGTTACATGATATATTCGCGTATGAAAGTAGCAATCTTCTTTGGTTCAAAATCGGACACAGACTGTATGAAGAAAGCCGCCTCGGTTCTCCGGGAATTCGGCGTAGAATACTCTTCATTTATCCTTTCGGCGCACCGTGCCGGGGAACTGCTCGCCGAGACCGTTTCACGTGTTGAGGCAGACGGAGCCGAGGTTATTATAGCCGGAGCAGGACTTGCCGCGCATCTTCCCGGTGTTATTGCTTCAATGACGGTACTCCCGGTCATCGGGGTTCCCCTGGATGGAGGCAAGGTAGGCGGCCTGGACGCCCTTCTTTCAATCGTACAAATGCCGAAACAGATTCCGGTAGCAACCGTAGGTCTGGATAACGCCGCGAATGCGGCATATCTCGCCTGTGAAATACTGGCAATCAAATATCCCGAGCTCAAAAAGCGGCTTCAGGACTTCCGAGAAAAACTCAAACAAGAAATTGCCGCCGAAGGCGGAAAGGGCGTAGAACTGTGAGTTCCATACCGGATAACAGGGAAAACAGTCAGGTCTTCCCCGATGAGGAAAAGTTGCGGGATCACTGCGGCGTCGTAGGGATCTATCTTTCAGACCGCCAGCCAATCGCAGCGCGTCTCGCCTATTACGGACTCCAGTCCCTGCAGCACCGTGGACAGGAAAGTACCGGAATTGCCGTATCCGACGGTGAGAAGGTTGACCAATATAAAAAGATGGGCCTGGTTGCCGACGTATACAACCAGGAGACAC
>CAZQEF010000318.1:0-2485 GCA_964592325.1 uncultured Treponema sp.
CGGATGACGACTGGGCTTTTATCGCCGGCTTTGATGTCTGGTCTACCCATGCGGACGGGAAGCACTACCCGGAAGCTCTCGAACGGAAAACCGCGTCTAATTTCCTCGTCGTCGATTTTCTTCACTTCAATACGTATGAACTACTGCTCAAGGGGTCCGGCAAGGTTGAGATCGCGTACTTTGGCGGGGTACCGGAACAGCAGGCGGAACTTGAAAAAATCTCACGCGATTTTCCCGGCGTAATCGTTCTTACCCTTGGCGCGAAAGGAAGCGTGGCCATCAGGGATGGAGAAGCGTTCTACCAGCCAGCCCTCCCGATCGACAAGGTTATTGATACAACCGGATGCGGCGACGCGTTTCAGAGCGGATTTACCGCACGGTATCTCGCGTCAAGAAATATCCAGAAATCGCTCATGCAAGGCGCCGAGATGGGAAGAAAGGCCGCCATGCACTACGGCGGTGTGCAGTAAGCACGCGGATTCTGGAAATCCTGAAGATAACGGGGGATTGTACATGAAAAAAATCGCGGTAAATGCTGCTCTCATTCTTGTTGCGGTTTCTCTGTGTTTTGCCGAGACGGAACTGCCTGAGGACATGAAAAAATCTTTCCTCCAGTTGCGCCCCGGCGTGTTCGATATTGGAGAGATCACGGTTGAAGAAGCCTTTCTCGACAGAACATTCATTGTTACCGAATTGCCGGACGGCAGCATCACCAGAACCGGATACGGATTGACGTATGTCGAAAACGGTCTCTACGGTATAGTAATCGTCTTTTACAAGAATGATATCGTACGCGCCCTGGTAACGTTCCGTCTTCTGCATCAGGGCTCAACGACTTTTCTTCACTCGGTGACCGCGGAAAATTTTGAAACCGGGGAATCGACCGAATCAACCAACATGCCGGAGAAGTACCAGTTTCTGCTTCTCCTTGATGATCTTTCAGCGAAGAAGGAATAGGGCACATGACAATTACGACCTACGATAACGCCGTGCACCGGGACAGCGTAAAGACACTGTGGTGGAATGTATTCGGGTATCCCGATAAAAGGAATGATCCGGAATTGGTCATACAAAAGAAAATAGAAGTGGATGACATGCTGTATGTCGCGCTTGAAGGAGATCAGGTAGCCGGCACCGTCATGGCCGGATATGACGGGCACCGCGGATGGATTTATTCCCTTGCCGTATTGCCCGAGTTCCGCAACCGGGGAGTCGCAACGGAACTTCTGCGCCATGCGGAGCGCATGCTTGCCGCGGCCGGCTGCATGAAAATCAATTTACAGATACTGGAAAGCAACGCGGCGGTTAAAGAATTCTACCGGAAGAACGGATATTCGGTCGAGGCACGCCTCAGCATGGGGAAACAGATACCGGAGAATATTCCGGATTGACAGGAGAATTTTCAAATGACATTTCAAACTGATCGTTTCAAAAAGCAGATCGATTTTATTATCGAGATTGACAAGATAAAGCACATTATCCGCAAGACAAAACTGTTTGACGCTTCCCGTAATGAAAACGCCGCGGAACACGCATGGCATTTTTCTCTCCTGGCCCTGATTCTCCAGGAATACGCAAATGACCGCATCGATGTAAACAAGGTAATAAAAATGGCGTTGATTCATGACATCGTCGAAATTGATGCCGGCGACGTTATCGCATACGATACGAAAAACAGAATCCTTGCCGAGGAGAAGGAGCGGAAAGCTGCGGACCGAATATTCGGGATGTTGCCGGAAGACCAGCGGGATGAGTTCATAACCATCTGGAATGAATTTGAAGAGCGGAAAACCCCCGAAGCACGATTCGCCGCGGCGCTTGATCGTTTTGAACCAATACTCCAGAACGAGATGACGAACTACTGCACATGGAAGGAACACGGCATAACCCATTCAATGCTGATGAAAACAAATCGGCACATTGCAGACGGCTCGGAATTGCTTTGGCAGACCGTAGAACAGATTTTCTCGGAAGCACTCGGCTCCGGCGAAATATCGGAATAATAACGGAGGGATCGCTCATGGAATTCAATCTCAGCACTCCTGCCCTTCTTTTTTCCGCGATATCGCTTCTAATGCTCGCTTACACCAACCGGTTTCTTGCGCTTGCGGCACTTATCCGCCAGCACATTCAACTCTATGAAGAAAAAAATGACGAGAACATACTCAAGCAGATTCACAATTTTGAAACACGTTTGAAAGTGATAAAATACACCCAGGTCTTCGGTGTTGTGAGCTTTCTCTTCTGCGTAATCAGTATGTTGTTGATTTTTACCAACCGTATTGTCCCTGCAGAGATTGTTTTTTTGTTCAGTCTTATTGCATTGTTTGTTTCCCTGCTTCTCTCGCTCCAGGAAGTATTCCTTTCTATTGGAGCACTGAATATAGAAATGAAACGTATACGGAGAAAAAAGAAATGAAATTCAGACTCGCACTGTTGGCGGTACAGGATGTAGAACGTTCAAAAAAGTTCTACCATGATTTTT
>CAZQEF010000319.1:0-2459 GCA_964592325.1 uncultured Treponema sp.
TTTTCCACCGCGATGGCATAGGCGAAGCTGTTGTCATTGGCGTTGTAGTCGTAGCAGACGCCGAATACGCCCATTGATCCGGCGTTCCGGCAGACGGCTTCAGCGTTACCGTTTTTGCAGCTCTTTTGCCAGAACTCCGGGATCACCTTCATGTTTTCCCCGTCGGCATCGGTAGTACGGAATGAAATGCCTGCAAGTTCAATCGGTCCTTTCTCGATGATTCTGTATTTCATGGTCTTTGCTCCTTTGAGTATGACCGCTACCTGTATTGGAGGCCAGGTCTCGAGTTCGATGTCGTTCTGGCGCGCCTCTGAAGGCGTAATGCCGAAACACCGTCTGAAGGCCTTTGCGAATGATTCGGGACTTTCCCAGCCGTATCTCAGGGCTACATCGATTACCTTGTCCTTTCCCGCGGCAAGGTCAAGCGCGGCCCGGCTGAGCCGTCGCTTCCTGACATATTCCGCGGGACCGGATCCGAACACAACTTCGAACATGCGGCAAAAATGAAAAAGCGAGCAGTTGGCCAGTCGAGCCGCTTCTTCAATTTCAATCGTTCCTTCCAGATTGTTTTCCATGTACGTGAGTGCCTGATTCAGTCGTGTAGTCCAGTCCATTTCGCCTTCCTCCAGGTATGCTTGTAATCTCATGGTAACCATACCGGACTCATCAGGAATCTGCCGGTCATTTTTTGCCGGAAAGTGACCGGGTTAAATGGACCGTAGCATTATTCAGAAAGAATTTCCAGAAAAGCGGTTACAACGTCGGGATCGAAGTGTTTCCCCGATTCTGACCTGATATGATCAATTACTTTATCTTTTCTCCATGGACCGCGATAGGGCCTTTCACTTGAGAGGGCATCCCAAACATCGATAACGGCAAAAATGCGGGCGAACAGGGGAATTTCTTTTCCCTTGAGTCCCTGTGGATAGCCGGTGCCGTCCCATTTCTCGTGATGGCACCAGGGAACGGACAGCGCGGGAAGCAGAAACTCTATGGGAGCCAGCAGGTCATGCGCGTACCTCGGGTGCAGATTCATGACGGTACGTTCTTCATGGGTAAGCGGTCCGGGTTTGAGGAGGATGGAGTCGGGGATGCCGACCTTTCCGATATCATGAAGCAGGGCGCCGCGGTAAAGGTTTTCGATATCATGTTCGTCAAGCCCGAGGCGGCGGCCCAGCTCTACGCTCATCTGGGCGACGCGGATACAGTGACCTTCGGTTTCGTGATCCCTGAGGTCGAGTGCCCGTGACCATCCTTCTATGGTGGTGTTGTATGTTTCACGGAGGTTGCTGTTGACCCGTTTGAGGTCTTCCACAAGCCGGGTGTTTTCTATCGCGATTGCCGCCTGTCCTGCCAGCGTTTCCAGAAACTGCCGCCATGCCTTATCCGCCGGAAGCGGCTGCCGTGTAAAGAGTTCAAGGAGTCCGTTTATTTCTCCGTGTGCCGAAAGGGGAATGCGGCAATAACCGGAAAACCCCTGTTCGCCAAAGAGGAACTCCGGGGATTCCATGGTTTCGGAATCACTGTTAAGGGTCAGGTCCGGAATATATTGCGTTGTTACGCGTACGTCCCGTTCCCCCTCGGGAATGATTCCCGCGAAGCCCCGTGAAGAAGCAACTACCGGAATGCTTCCTGCCGGTTCAATGAGTGAGATGATGAGCGCGTCTGTTTTCTGCTGGTTCATGATTTCTGACATGAGTACGTTCAAAAGCATCGCGCTGTCCTTTGATCCGGTAATTGCCTGGTCTATTATTCTGAGCGACGAAAGATGTTCAACTTCTGTCGCGAGGTTGGCATTGAGTTCGGCGATGCGGGTAAAGGTTTTGATATGCTGCAGCGTCTGGCTGATCTGTTTGCGCAGGAATCCGAATGCGGTATGCGGCAGCGTGTCGCATTCAAAGATGATGACCCCGAGTATCTGGCTTCCGAAATTGAGCGATTCCAGCACGCGCATTGTCGCGGTTTCCTCTTTTCCGAGCGCCGAAGATGAATGCCAGTGTTTACCGGAAACGAGTGAGGCTCCTTCCTCGCGTGTGTACTCGAGGAACGGCTGAAGCGAGGTTCCGGACTCAAGCCGTTTATAACGGGCCAGTGTGCAGCTGGTTATGTTCCGTATCGCGGAAAGCTTGCTGTCGAGAACCGCGCAGAGTTCCGCTTCGGTGTAGGTATTGATAAGCCCTTCGCTGATATTTGAGAGATCGTATCCTTCCTGGTCGCGCAGGGTAAATTTGCGTTTCAGTGAAACGATTTCCCTCTTCAGTGATTCCGGATCGGAGATGTCCGGAATCGCACCGCCGGTACAACCGCAACTGTCGCGCACAATAAGGGGCGTGGAAGCGTACGTTTTTTTCGGAGGCTCTTTCCCGTTAATCATGTCATGAAGCAGCACGGTGGCTTGTGCCCCGATGGAGTAAATATCCTGCCGTATGGTGGTAAGCGGTGGATCAAAGAGTGTCGCA
>CAZQEF010000320.1:0-2454 GCA_964592325.1 uncultured Treponema sp.
GTCATCGGCGGCGGTTTTGCCGGCGTTGAAGCAGCCTTCCGGCTGGCAAAAGCCGGAGTGCCCGTCACGCTGGCGGAAATGAAGCCGCAGAAGTTTTCCCCCGCCCACTCCTCGCCGATGCTGGCGGAACCGGTCTGCTCCAACTCGTTTAAGGCGACACGGATCACTTCGGCATCCGGCATGCTCAAGGCGGAAAAGCGCGGGCAGGAGTTTTCGGCGGGAAAGATCGCCGGTACTGCCAAATATGACCAGAATGGTATGTTCAAGTTTTTTCATGGACAGCTGCTTCCTGATCTGTAAAGATAACCGTCTCTTTTGCAAGTTTCAAGAACTGCGCGGGCTGGACAGTGGGGGAAATGCTTCGCTGGAGGGACTCAAGTACCAGCTGTTTCTCCGGTCCGGAAACCCAGACCATGGCGAGATCGATATGGGGAAAAAAGGGTGGCGCAATGGTAATGCGCGTATGGGGAATGCTTTTATAACCGGCAGCGAACCGTTCGCTGTCGACGGGTATGACTGCCGCAGGGCTTTCGGGGAGGATTCCTGCTGTGTGTCCGTCTTCTCCTATTCCGAAAAGTGCGGCAATAAATACTTCTTCGCGTTGTTTCTGTTGTGTAATGCCGCCAAGGAATCGATTGAACGATTCTACTGCCATGGTGAAGTCTTCGTCAGAACCACTCGTGCCGGTCAGCAGGGGAACCGGTTTGAGATAGTGCCAGTTTCCCGCTTGCGACTCGAGGGAATTCCAGTTTGCATCGGAGTGACCGGCCGGACCGAACCGTTCATCGACAAGGGATACCCGGCATTCGGGCAGGCGGTTGCCGGATCCTGCATATTCACGGGACGCAGCCTCAATATCACGGCAAACCGCGGCACCGGTCTGCGCTGAAGAACCGCCGGAGAGAAGAAGAAGGACGGGAACATCGTTTCTGAGCCTGTCGAGTATCCGGGAAACGAGTGTTTCCCGGATTTTCCCGGCAGACTGGTTTGTTTCAACGGTCATTACCTAACTATAGGCAGTAACTGTCGTTTTGGGTATGGTTTCCCGTAAAAATCCGTTCAGATTGCGGGAATTTTGTAGTTTTCGACAACAAAATCAATATCCTTGTCGCCACGGCCGGAAAGATTTACCAGAACCGATTTGCGGGGATTCTCCCGGGCATACTTTTGCGCGTAGGAAACCGCGTGGGAGCTTTCGAGTGCCGGAATGATGCCTTCCACCCGGGAAAGGGTAAAAAACGCATCAAGACAATCATCATCGCTCGCCATGACATACTCGACACGGCCATTGTCCTTGAGCATGCAGTGCTCGGGGCCGGATCCTGGATAATCGAGACCGCTCGCGATGGAATATACCGGTTCGGGTTCTCCTTTATCGTTCTGCAGAAGATAGGAACGGAATCCGTGGAGTACCCCGGGTTTGCCGTAACTGAGGCTCGCTGCATGGTCACCGATTTTGAGGGAACGTCCGGATGGTTCGACTCCGACAAGGCGGACGGACTGATCCTCAAGGAATCCCGAGAAAATGCCCATTGCATTCGATCCGCCGCCCACGCAGGCGGTAACCACATCGGGCAGTTCTCCGGTCATTTCCAGGAACTGCTCCCTGGCTTCGATTCCAACTACATGCTGGAAGTCGCGTACCATCATGGGGAAGGGATGGGGGCCGACAACAGAACCGATACAGTAAATACTGGTAACCGGATCGACAAGATACGCCTCAAAGGCAGAGTCCACCGCTTCCTTGAGTGTCTTGAGTCCGTGGGTCACCGGCACTACTTTGGCGCCGAGCAGCTGCATGCGGATTACATTGGGATGTTCTTTTGCTATATCTACTTCTCCCATGTGAATTTCACATTCAAGACCGAAATAAGCCGCGGCTGTCGCAAGCGCGACACCGTGCTGGCCGGCACCTGTTTCTGCAATCAACTTCTTCTTGCCGAGATATTTCGCAAGGAGGCCTTCTCCCATGCAGTGGTTTAATTTGTGTGCGCCGGTATGATTAAGGTCTTCCCGTTTCAGATATATGCGTCCCCCGGTTTTATTGGAGAGATTCCGGCAAAAATAGGTAGGGGTGGGTCGTCCCTGGAAGTGTTTGCGGATTGCGCGTAATTCCGTAATGAAGTCATGCGATTTACTGATTGCATAGTACGCATCGGTTATTGCATCCATTTCTTTTTGCAATTCCGGGGGAATGAATGATCCGCCGTATTCACCGAAAAACCCTTTTTCGTCGGGCTGTGTTTTAAGATACTGATGTGACATGATTTCTCCTTTCGGGCATAGTACCATCAACGGATGTTTCTGTCAATAGAAACAACCGGGCCGGGGAAACCTTGCGCTTTTTCCCGGGAAAGCCAACAATTTTAACAGCAGTACTTATGTACAGGACGAAAGAGGTGCATTATAGTTAAGGCTACACATAATATGGAAACAACACGTATGGAAACAACA
>CAZQEF010000321.1:0-2439 GCA_964592325.1 uncultured Treponema sp.
AGCCCACACTCTGGGTTCCCGGAACCGATCATGCCGGAATCGCCACCCAGAATGTAGTTGAACGCCGGCTCAAGAAAGAGGGCAAGAGCCGTCATGACCTGGGCCGTGAAAATTTCATTGAAGAAACCTGGAAAGTCAAGAACGAACATCATTCCATTATTACCAACCAGCTCAAGAAGATAGGCGCCAGCGTAGACTGGAGCCGGGAACGGTTTACCCTGGACGACGGACTGTCCCGCGCGGTACGGGAAGTATTCGTCACCCTCTATGAACGGGGTCTCATATATCGCGGCAACTATCTCGTAAACTGGTGTACGTCCTGCGGCACGGCCCTTTCCGACGATGAAGTTGAACACGAGGATACCAATGGCGCCATGTACCATATCTGGTACGAGCTGGAAGACGGCTGTACCATGCCGGACGGTTCAACCCGTATTGAAATCGCGACCACCCGTCCGGAAACCCTGCTGGGTGATACCGCCGTTGCCGTGCATCCCGAAGATCCCCGGTATCCGGAGCTTGTCGGGAAGTTCGTAAAACTGCCGCTTGCCGGCCGTAATATTCCCGTCATCGCGGATACCTACGTCGAACGCGAATTCGGCACCGGCATGGTCAAGATTACTCCCGCGCACGATCCCAACGACTGGGAAGTTTCAAAACGGCATGATCTTGAAGTTATCAATATCCTCAACCCCGACGGAACCCTGAACGATGCGGTACCCGAAAAATACCGCGGACTTTCCGTTCACTCTGCCCGCAAACAGGTCCTTGCAGATCTGGAGGAACAGGGACTTTTCAAGGAAAAAAAGAACATCACCCATGCGGTTGGCAAGTGCTACCGTTGCAATACCGTTGTTGAACCCTATCTCTCCGACCAGTGGTTCGTAAAGATGCGCCCCCTCGCGGACAAGGCGCTTGACGCCTGGAAGAAAGGCGACATACAGTTTTATCCCCGGAAGTGGGAAAATACCTATGCCCGCTGGATGGAGAGCATCCGCGACTGGTGCATCTCGCGCCAGCTGTGGTGGGGGCATCGTATCCCGGTCTGGTACTGCGAATCCTGCGGCAAGATGATCGTGTCCCGTGAGGATCCGTCATCCTGTCCCGAATGCGGCAGCGGCAGTCTCCGCCAGGACCCGGACGTGCTCGACACCTGGTTTTCGAGCTGGCTGTGGCCATTTTCCACGCTCGGCTGGCCTGAAAAGACGCCGGATCTCGCCGCGTTCTATCCCACAACGGCCCTCGTGACCGCGTACGACATCATCTTCTTCTGGGTGTCCCGCATGATCATGGCCGGACTCGAGTTCACCGGACAGGTTCCCTTCCGCGACATCTATATTCACGGTCTGGTTCGCGACAAGAAAGGCCGCAAGATGTCAAAATCGCTCGGGAACGGAATTGATCCGCTCGAGATTGTTGATGAATACGGCGCGGACGCGCTCAAGTTCACGCTTGCCTTCATGTGCGCGGCCGGTCAGGATATTCTGATAGACAATGAATCCTTCAAGCTGGGAAGCCGGTTTGCGAACAAGATATGGAATGCTTCGCGCTACATTCTGGGAAATCTCGAGGACCGGGAGCTCGTATCGGTAACCCGTGCGGAATACACTGAACTTGACCGCTGGATCATGCACCGCCTCGATCGCGCGGCAGAGCAAATCCGCTCGGCGCTTGAATCCTATCGCTATAATGACGCATCACAGACGGTCTACGAGTTTTTCTGGAACGACTTCTGCGACTGGTATGTGGAAGCGACCAAGCTGTCTTTCCGCCATGGAGACGACGCGGAAAAAAACCGCGCTGTCAGCGTACTGCTTTCCGTTCTTGAACAGTCCCTGCGGCTCATCCATCCGCTTCTTCCGTTTGTTACCGAGGAAATATACCGTTTCCTGCCCGAAGATGTACGTACCGCGTCGCTCGTCATATCGGCGGCCTATCCGGAACCGGCTGCGCAGAACCGGGATGAAAGGGCAGAAGCGCGGTTTTCCGCGCTCCAGGATCTGGTGCGTTCAATACGCGCGTTGCGTATTGAATGCGGTATCGACCCTGCGCTGAAAATCCGTATTGCCGTATATGTGGATAAAGGAAGCAACGCTGAAGCCGCAAAGGAGAAAACAGATATCATTGAGCTCCTCGCGGGACTTTCCCGGGTTGATTTTATCGGTTCAGCTGCCGATAAACCCAAAGGGTCCATCGGAACAGTCGGAACCGGCTTTGAGGCCTTTGTGGTGCCCGGAGACGATCTTGATCCTGCCCAGCTTGCCGGACGTTTTGAAAAGGAACTGGAGAAACAGAAACAGGCAAAGGAAAAACTGGAGGCAAAACTCGCCAACGGGAAATTTGTAGAAAACGCTCCGGACGACGTGGTTGCCGCCGAGCGGGAGAAACTGGCCGAACTTGAGCGGAGAATTGGAAAACTGGATGGCTATATAAAGGATT
>CAZQEF010000322.1:0-2416 GCA_964592325.1 uncultured Treponema sp.
GACGTTCCAGCGCAGGAAGAGTCTTTTGCGTAAAACGCATGAGGACTTTACCGGTATTCGGAAAAAAAAACACCTTGCGGGGAAGATCTCCGCCGACACTGTACGAGTCCACCGGAATTTTTTCGAGATCAAGAAACTCGAAAACAAACCGGATGTTCATTTTTGGAACATTATATACTGCTTTTTCCCGGTATGAGAGCATGGCACTCCCTCCGAACACCTTGGCATGCAGGCGATCCCTTGATACGCCGAGTTTGAGAAGATCATTAATAAGCAGTTCCATGGCATGAATGCCATATCTCCCGGAATCCGAAAAAACACTGCCGCTTTTTGGAAAAGGCAGGAGAAAATGATTAAGTCCTCCCGCATGTTTCACTTTGTCGAAAAGGGCAACCGCAATGCATGATCCCAAAAGGGTTGATATGACAATATTCTCACCTGAAACAGCAGACTCCCCGGGACCAATATAGGTCTCGGGAATATCGAACTTCGGATTGATGGTCAAGCGAGTACTTTCTTGATTGTCTCAATGAGTTTTTCGTCGTTGAAGGGTTTGACAATCCATCCGGTCGCGCCGGCTTTCTTTCCGTCATCAACAACTGAACCCTGGGATTCTGTTGTCAGTACAAGAATCGGAACAAATTTGATCCCGTCGGTCTCGCGTACCTTTCGAACCATGGTCAACCCGTCCATATTCGGCATGTTCACATCCGTTATAACCAGATCGACTTTTTGCTCTCCCAGACGCGCAAGCCCTTCATTACCGTCTGCGGCTTCGTATACGGTATACCCGCTTTGTTCGAGAATAAACCGTACGCTTTGACGAATGGATACTGAATCGTCAACAATCAGAATGGATGCTCCCATAGATGTCCCCCTCCCCGTTACCGGGTGTTCTTTGATAGATGTAATACTACAATTGTAGTGTCCGAACCATACAACCGCAAATTCGCGATTACACAGTGTTTCCCCTGCGTATTACCAGCTCTGCAATCTGCCCAAGCGGAACCGTTTTCTCAACAGCGCCCAGTTTTATTGCTTCTTTCGGCATGCCGAAGACAACACACGTGGCTTCATCCTGCGCAACAGTAAACGCTCCGGCATCCTTCATCTCTTTGAGGCCATGTGCTCCATCATCTCCCATACCGGTCATGATTACTCCGATGGCATTTTTTCCGGCATACCGCGCAGTGGACCGGAACAGAACATCAACAGACGGGCGATGTCTCGATACAAGGGGTCCATCTTTCACTTCGACAAAGTAACGCGCCCCGGAACGCTTAAGGAGCAGATGTCGGTTCCCCGGAGCAATTAGCACACGGCCGCGCAAAACGGTATCATTATTCTCGGCTTCCTTGATACTCACGGCACATATCCCGTCAAGGCGAGAGGCAAAAGCGGCGGTAAAATGTTCGGGCATATGCTGAACAATGACTACTCCGGGACAATCAATCGGTAATGCTTCAAGGAAAACCCGGAGAGCCTCGGTTCCCCCGGTCGATGCGCCAACAACAATTACACGCTCGGTGGTATCAATGGACATGGTATGTCCGGGCGGGGGAAGAACGGCATCGGCCGTGAGCTTTGGTGCGGCAGCAGGTTGAATAACGGCAATTTTGCGTACGCGCGTCAGATGTGCTGCACGAACTGCATCGGATATGATGACCTGTGATTCTTCCAGAAACTGTCGTGTTCCCACTTTGGGCTTCTGGATAATATCCACTGCACCAAACCGCATTGCCTGAAAGACATTCTGCGACCCTTCTTCGGCCTTGCTCGAACAGATGATCACAGGAATCGGATGCTGACTCATGAGCTTTCGTAAAAATGTAAGACCATCCATACGGGGCATCTCTATATCAAGAATAATTACATCAGGGACTACCTGTTTCAGTTTTTCAGCAGCATCGTATGGATCACTTGCCGTTTCCATGACACGAATATCCGTCTCACGGGAAAGGACTTCCGACAGCGTCCGGCGAACAACAGCAGAATCATCGATAATCATGACTGATATCATGAGGCATCATCCTTTCTGTACACCGCAGAAGAAACACTGGTCAGCGGCAATCCCGTATTGGACAAATTTTCAGAGTGTCCCATAAAAAGATATCCTCCGGGAGAAATATGACGATAAATACGGTTCAGTACCTTTCTTTGGGTCTCCCGCTCAAAATAGATGAATACATTCCGGCAAAATACAATCTGATACTGTTTCCCCAATGGATATGTCTCGCTCATGAGATTCATTTTACCGAAAACAACATGATCCCTGAGAGCAGGAATGATGCGCATATTCTTTTGTGCAGGATCACGATTTCTCCGGCAATACCGTTTTTTTTGTGACGGGGGAATTTTATCCATCTGGTGCTCGGTATATATTCCTGTTTCGGCTATGCGCAGAACCGTCTCACTG
>CAZQEF010000323.1:0-2399 GCA_964592325.1 uncultured Treponema sp.
TCCAGGATCATACACCCGTTCCGTGATCCGCTTCTGTGAGGCGCGTCACAAAGGGACTGGCCCTGTTATTCCTGCCGGTTCAACCGGAAAAAAAGTGCTGATAATCGGTTTCGATGTATTTTCTTAGTTTGTTGATAAACCGCGCGGCAGGAGCACCGTCAACAAGGTCATGATTGAACGTCGCCGTAATGTTCATCATTTCCCGAATTTGTATCTGATTGTCCCGTACGACCGGTTTTTTCTGGACGCTTCCTATGGCAAAGGAAACCGCCTTTGGTCCGCCGGCATAGGGAATGATGAATCCGGGCACATTCGAAAACATGCTGACCGATGTTACAAATACCGTGCCCGAGAACTTCTTGACCAGATCGTGATTCTTGAGTATGGACCGGTAGAGGAAAAGTACAAGACGGGCAGGCAGGTGCGCAAGCAGGTTCTGCGACCATTTCGATGTCAGATAGGTGCTGGATTCACCGGCGATATTTTTCGCAAGATCAATTTCGGCAGTCACGTCTTCCAGAGTTTTGGAATTTATATTCCGTACGATATGTTGCTTGTTATAGACGGTATCCTTGTCGAGGATTTCTATTGGAATTGCGATATCAACTTCGTCAAACAGTGTCTCTTTTTTACGGTTTATCATGGCATTGAGCTCGGGGACTTCTTCAAGACAACGTCCAATTGCTTTCAGAAGGAAAGAAAACAATGAGCCGCCCTTTCCGCACGTGCGTTGTTTCCTGAGCTCTTTACGCAAATTGGTCACATCGAATTCCAGCAACCCGAAGAAATTGTGACCGCCCTCTACCATTTCAAACCCAAGTATGGAAAGTTTGCGATATGTCGACGTTTTCTTTCGCTGTCCTTTCATGTCTTGCACTCCTGATGACATTGTTTTATTGCCGGAAAACCATGTGTTTTGAATATACAGGATCCGGTTTCATTTTCATCAGTCAACCCGGGAAAAACTGAACAAGGATCAGTGGTTATCATCCAGATTGGAACTGTTACTCTTATCGTAAGGGAATCAGCGCGGTCTGGCAATAATAGCATATTCATTACTGTTTTCCACAAATTGGTCCCCTGCCACATTCGGAAATGTTTTCTGCACCGTGAATCCATTCTCTTCCAGTTCATGGTTGATCATGTCAATTGAGTAACCTTGAAGATGATGATGAATCTGGTGGGTCTCGCGTTCGGTAATAATTGTGTATTTGTCGATGAGCAGTTTCCGGTCGTCATACTTGAAGGTCTGGTTAAAAGCGTAGTACGGATCGGGAGACCAAAAGCCGCCTTCGTCATGATGTTCGATTTCAAGTTTCTCCCTCACACTTTGATAGTAGTTGATGCTGGAAACATCGAAGAAAAAGAAACCGCCGGGTTCCAGTGCTTCCCGGATCTTGCGCAAAAGTTTTATCCGCTGAACGGGACTGAGTACGCAAAAATCACAGAAGATCATGAGGATGAGATCATGTTTTCCATCGTAGTCAATGTCCAGGTAATTGCTGTTTCGGTAGGTAATGGCGAGGTCGTTTTGTGCAGCTTGCTCCTTCGCGTAATCGATTGAACGGGTTGAAGCGTCAATGCCGGTGATGCGCGCTCGTGCTTTTGCGAGCCGGGAGGTATACAATCCCGGTCCGCATCCGAGGTCCAGTACGGAGCTTTCCGGGCCGATTTTAAATTCACCGATGATCCATTCGGCGGAGCGGTCAAGAAACGCATGGTTTCGCGACGCAAGATCGGAATCCGGATTCAGATGTTCCTGTAAAAGAAATTGGGAGACATGGGGGTCATTCCAGAACTCTACCGTTGAATAGCGCGCGTAGGGTTCGGGTCTGCAAAGCAGTGCATCGAGATCGGAAAAGGAAATGGTATTCACGATAAACCTCCAGCTCCTATTGAGCAATCAACAGTGATACATAGATTCCATACAGCAAGAGGAAGGTCAGCCCTTCCCATCGTTCAATCTTTCGACCCTTCCCGGTGAATACAAACACAAAAAGGAGCAGACTGCCAAGAATATTCATGGCCATGTCCATGGTCGCAAGGGTGCCTACGGTAACGGGCGCGATAACCGCCGAAATACCGAGAATGAAAAAAACATTGAAGATGTTTGATCCAACCACATTTCCTATGGCAATATCGACGTTTTTCTTTTTTGCTGCAACTGCCGAGGTAGCGAGTTCGGGCAGCGATGTGCCGATTGAAACGATGGTCAACGCGATAATCCGCTCCGAAATGCCGAGCCGCGACGCGAAACGTACTGCGTTGTATACAATGAACCGTCCGCCCAGCGTCAGCAACGCGAGACCGGCAAGTATGAACAGTATCGTCTGATACAGCGGCAGTTGCCGAACGGTAACCTCTTCACTGGTTCCTTCGGACTTGCTTACGCGGAAATT
>CAZQEF010000324.1:0-2393 GCA_964592325.1 uncultured Treponema sp.
CAGCGAACCGGAACAGTACACCTGGTGGAGTTACCGCTTTCATGCGCGGGAAAAAAACATTGGATGGCGGATTGATTATACCTGCGTGAATCCGTCTTTTTTACCCCGGGTACGGTCATCATCAATTTTGAAAGATGTACCCGGTTCAGATCACTGCCCCATAAAGATAACCTATGAAGATTAAGTACAACGCACCCACAACACTGACCTTCTCCTTTTTCTGCGCGCTGGTTGTCATGCTCGACCAGTGGCTGTTGCCCGGAATCACCAGAGCCTTTTTTACCGCGCCGAATGCCGCTGCGTTTGAATTGACCAACCCGCTGACGTACCTCCGGCTTTTTACCCATATCGCCGGACATGCCGACTGGCAGCATCTCATGTCCAACCTTGCGTACATTCTCCTTTTGGGTCCCATGCTTGAAGAAACCTACGGATCGGTAACCATGTTTCTCATGATAATCGTAACCGGTTTTGTAACGGGAGTTCTTAATATCTGCTTTTTCCCCCATCCGCTCATGGGCGCGTCCGGCGTTGTTTTCATGATGATACTCCTGGCGTCTTTTACCAACCACGGGAAAAGCGACGTTCCGCTTACCTTCATACTCATCGTCATCCTGTATCTCGGGCAGGAAATTCAGCAGGCATTCAAAGGTGATGACATATCACAGTTCGCACATCTTGTCGGCGGTTTGTGCGGCAGTCTCTTTGGTTTCTTCAAACCCGACCGCAAACCCTTCAGTGCCGGCCCGCGATAGAACGGTTGCACCGTATTCCCTGTTTCGGTACTATGGTGTGTACAGGAACCAATAACCATGCATGATAAATTACAACGCCTTCAATCACGTTTTTCAGAACTGGAAACCGCCGTACAGGATCCGGACATCATCCGCGATCAAAAAAAATACCGTGACCTCATGCGCGAACATTCGCATCTTTCGGCACTCATGGAAGAATACAAACGTTACTGTGATACGGAAAAGGCAATTGCCGATACCCGTGAACTCATACATGAATCTGACGATCCAGACATGCGGGCCATGGCAAAGGACGAACTTCATGAACTTGAGGCGCGTTTCGAGAAATCGGAAAAAGACCTGAAGATGCTTCTGGTTCCCCCGGATCCGCTTGAAGAAAAGAACATAATCATGGAAATACGCGGCGGCACCGGAGGAGAAGAGGCAGCCCTCTTTGCGGCAGACCTTTTCCGCATGTACGCCCGATATGCTGAATCAAAGAACTGGAAATATGAAGTTCTTTCCGTAAACGAAACAGGACTCGGGGGATACAAGGAGATCAGTTTTTCCATATCCGGAAAATATGTATACGGCAGTCTCAGATACGAATCCGGCGTGCATCGGGTGCAGCGTGTACCTGAAACGGAAGGCTCCGGACGCATCCACACCAGTGCGGTTACTGTTGCCGTTCTCCCTGAAGCAGAAGAAACCGAAGTTGAAATTCGGCAGGAAGATCTCCGGATAGACGTCATGCGTGCCGGCGGACCGGGGGGACAGTGTGTAAACACCACTGACTCGGCTGTACGGCTGACCCATCTGCCGACCGGACTCGTGGTGATCTGCCAAGACGAGAAAAGTCAGCACAAGAACAAGGCCAAAGCGATGCGGGTACTGCGATCCCGTCTTTTTGACCTTGAGGAAGAAAAGAAAGCCTCCGAACGGGCCGCAAACCGTAAAAACCAGGTTGGTTCCGGCGACCGCTCCGAACGGATAAGAACATACAATTTCCCCCAGAACCGGGTAACAGACCACCGCATCAACCTGACCCTTTACAAACTTGACCTTGTCATGCAGGGCGAACTGGGAGAGCTCATTGAAGCCCTCTATATTGCCGCCCGGGAAGAACAGCTGAGCACGGTACACGAAGAATAGATTTTTCTCCCTGAAAACTGTTACAGTTAGTTCATGACCGTACACGACGCGCTCACACAGACACGCAAACAACTCGAGCAGGCATTCCGTGGCGGCTGTCCCGTTTCCGAAACGCCACTGCTTGATGTATCCATTCTTCTCTCCCATGCCAGCGGCCTGACGCGAACGGAGCTCATGGCGCATCCGGAAATTTCTGTCGACACATGGGCAGATACGTTCTTTACACTTGTTTCACGACGTTGCACCGGTGAACCGATTGCCTATATAACCGGGAAGAAGGAATTCTGGGGACTGAATTTTACCGTTACACCGGATGTTCTTATTCCCCGCGCCGACACGGAAATCCTTGTTGAACGCGCGCTCTCCATTATCAGGGAGAACACTCAGCAGTCGTCAAACGTACTGGATGCCTGCACAGGGTCAGGTTGCATCGCGATCGCCCTTGCCGCATCGGTTTCCGGGGGCAACTTCACCGCGTTCGACATCTCTCCGGAAGCACTTGCAGTA
>CAZQEF010000325.1:0-2390 GCA_964592325.1 uncultured Treponema sp.
TTCGGGCGGCCAGGAGGGAACCGAGGTTTCTATCGCAAGTTCAAGCGCGTTCAAAAGGCTCCGGGCGTCTCCCGAGGCTGTCTCAACCAGATGGTCAAGGGATCCTTCCGTAAAATTGATGGTCCATTTTCCGTATCCGCGTTCCCGGTCGTCAAGCGCGGCAAGGGCCGCCTGTTTCAGATCCTCCGCGGCAAGGGGTTTGAGCTGAAATACCCGGCTCCGGCTCACAAGCGCCTTGTTCACTTCAAAGAAAGGATTTTCGGTTGTCGCGCCGATGAGTATGATGGTACCGTTTTCCACCCAGGGGAGCAGGGCGTCCTGTTGTGAACGGTTCCAGCGGTGAACCTCGTCTACAAAGAGGATGGTCCGCTTTTCATAGAGGCGCCGCCGCTCTTCTGCGCCGGCTACGGCTTCCCGTATCTGCTGTACGCCGGCAAGTACGGCATTGAGGGTAATGAAACTGCTTTTGGTATGATTCGCGATAACCCGGGCAAGGGTTGTTTTGCCGGTGCCCGGCGGACCGTAGAATATGACCGACGAGAGACGATCCGCCTGTATTGCGCGCCGGAGGAGGCGGCCGGAACCGACAAGATGATCCTGGCCGATAAACTCGTCAAGGGTGCGGGGCCGCATGCGAGCGGCAAGCGGTTCATGCCCCTGTGACCCTTCCCCGGAAAAGAGATCCACCGGTATCTCCGGCTATTCCCGGTTCCATTCCATGCGGGTGTTGGAATAATATGACCACAGCCCGTCTTCCTCGGGGTCTATGATACCGGCATAGATACAGTAATCATTCCCGGCAGGAACCGGAGAGGTAACTACGAACATGCTCAGGATGTTCCAGTCGGCAAGTGTACTTTCATACTGGTCCCGGGTGGCAATACTGATTGAGGACGATAATGACGTTCCGGGTTCCTGATATGCCAATAATCCGCCCGTGCCGTCAAGAAGCATTTCGCCATACCCGTCTTCTGTGGGAATGAGAATCATGCGTTTCCCGCCTGCTTCAAGGTAGGTTACATTATGTATCCGCCATGAGGCATTGTGAATAAGACGCGACCATGTAGTGCCGTTGTAACGGTATACGAAAATCCCGTCGGCAACATAGGCATCCACACCATTAACGGCAATTCCCGCGATATTGTTTGACGGGTAGTCTCCGTTCTGGGGCACCTGGGCACCGGTACTGTCGTATACATTGCAATTGGTAGTCACATAATTGCCTTCGGCATCTATCGGCAATTCACCGGTTCCGCTTATATAGGTCAAACCGGTTAGTATCTGGGTCATGTTTCCGGCACCATCCACACGATATACCGAAGAGTCAATCTGTGAATGTTCGGTAGTGCTCATGTTGTCCTGGCGGAAGAAATAAATAAACCCGTCACCGTTTCTGATCGCAAAACCCTGTGTCGCACCGGCAACCGGCACCCATCCGGTTGGAGTAAGGCGCTGGAGGGAGTGAAACTGCCAGTGTGAATCCTGAAAAAGGCCATAGAGTTCTCCGGTGCCGTCTTCCCGGGTTGTTGCAACCTGGCTGCAACGGTACGCGGTGAGAGGAAGTGCAATTCTGAACCATCCGCCGGTTCCGCCGAAACGGCGATACACGTTGCCGTTTGCTGTGTAGAGATCTCCGTCATGATTGACCAGAGAGAGTACCGAGCCCCGAACGGAGGGATCCTTCAATTTTACTTCTGATTCAATTGCCGAAAAAATGGGATCATCGGAACACCCGCCGGCAAGAACAGCGGCAGTTAACGCCAGCAGTATGATAAGTATTTTCTTTCCATTACAAGATTTCATGCATTACTCCTTGTTTCGCCCAGATTAAAAGTGATACCGGAGTCCGATCATCGCGTCAAAAAAGTTTCCCACCCTGTTCTGGCTGCTGTCGCTATACCATTGCGGAATGAAGTCCCAGCTTACCATGGCGCCGAAGGACCAGTCAGGTGAATACTGATAGTATGCGCCGATCTCCGGTTTCAGCAGGGGACCGAAATAATTCCTTGAACGATAGGTCTGAAATACACCGCCGGCAGAAAATGACAGGGGAATACGTATACGGTTTAAAACAAATTCGTATGATGTTCTGAACGCCAGCGGAAGCGACAGATAGGTGTTGTCGCCGATTGTGCCGTTAAACGAGAATCCGAATGAGGCCCCGATCGAGATTCGGGAAGTGACGAAACGGGAATACCCGATACGACCGGAACCGCCAAGATCCAGGTTTGTTTCGGTTTCGATCCCGCCGGGAGCCATATAAAAAAGGGGGACACAAAGGCCAAGTTCGACATGTATGAACTGGTCACCTTTTTTGATCGGTTCAAAGTCAACAGCAGTTGCCGGTCCGTCTGTTTGTGCAACGAGTGCGGTCATGCCGGTCACTGCCA
>CAZQEF010000326.1:0-2378 GCA_964592325.1 uncultured Treponema sp.
TCTTTCACGCCAAATTGCCGCGCTGAATGAGGAAATAGTCAAGGTCCGGGCCATGGGAGATTTCCCGAACGACCTCTATGACCGCCGGGATCTTCTCGTTGAAAAACTGTCCGGTCTTATCAACATAACAACCGATCAGCGTGATCCGGATGAATTTGTTGTCCATACTGACGGTCAGATCCTGGTGCAGGGAAAACAGTACCGCTCATTTGCCATCTCGAACGGTATTGAGAATGACGGGTATGGTGAAGTTGTCTGGAGTGATACCGGTAATACCGCCCATTTTACCGGCGGTTCTCTTGGCGCGCTTCTTGAGATGCGTGACGTGGATGTCCGTGAGGAAATCCAGAAACTGGATACCATGACCATGAGCTTTGTTGATCTTGTAAATGATGTACATCGGGATGGTATGGGATCGAATGGCAAAACCGGCCTCGATTTCTTTGTGGAGCAGTTTTTTATAGACAATATTGCAGGTAATTATGACCGGAGCGGAGACGGGGAATATGATTCGTCGTACATATACCGTGTATCCGGGGCGAATCAGCTTTCTGCAAGAGCACAGATCGGGCTTGAAGGAACCATGACATTTTCGGCTGCACAGGGTACCGTTGATGTTCCCTATTATTCAACGGATATGGTTTCTGATGTGGTTGAACGCATCAATAACGCCGGGGCGGAAGTTGTAGCCAGTCTTGATCGCGACGGTCGTCTGGTTCTCAAAGGCACTGCGGCGCAAAACACGGATAATCCCGATTTTGTCATACGATATATGTCTGATTCCGGTCGTTTTCTTGCCGGTTATACCGGTGTTCTTGCTGCTGCGGGAGAAGACAATGCGTATAGCTGGGAACAGGCGGATGCGGTTAATACGCTTGCCGGAGGGGATCTCGCCTGGGCAGTCGCGCCAATCGCGCATCCTGCCGGCTGGATGGAAGTCAACAGCGTAATAAGTGCTGATGTGCAAAGCATCGCAGCAGGATTCCCCGGTGATGACGGCATTGTTTTCTCCGGTGATAACGGGGTCGCAGTGGCCATCGCCGCAATACGCAATACACCGGTAATGGTTGGGAACACGCGGACATTCGACGACTTCTTTGCAGATGCGATAACAAATATCGGGCTCAAGGGTGAACAGGCAGAACGCGCTCTTGAAACACAGGTTACCATTATGACCGATCTCCGGGGCATGCGTGATGCCATTTCCGGTGTGAACATTGACGAGGAATTATCGGACATAATCAAGTTTCAGCACGGGTATAATGCTGCAGCCCGGTTTATTGCCACATTCAATGAAATGCTCGACACGGTGATTAACCGTATGGGCGTATAAGGAGGGGTAGATGAGACGTATCAGTTCAAATATCCAGCATCATGATTTGCAGTCGGCGCTCAGAAATCAGGAATACCGGGTTAATGACATAAACGGAAAAATCGGAAATCAGCGGAGGATCGGCAATCTCCGGGATGATCCACTTGCCGCCGGACACAGTGTGCGCTACAAATCGTATCTTACCCGGCTGGACCGTTTTGAAAGAAACACAAAAACAATACAGGATCAGTTCTCCATTACGGAAGGATACGTGAACCAGTCCCTTCAGGTCATGCAGCGTGTGCGTGAGCTTGCGGTAACTGCAGCACATGGTACCTTTACTCCCGGCGATCTTAAAAATATGGCTGGAGAGGTCGATGAGTTGCTCAAGGAGCTTGTTTCCAACGGTAACGCAGTCGGTCCCGACGGTATCAGGCTCTTTGCAGGAGCAAAGAGTTTTACCGAACCTTTTGAAATTGTACTTGGCGA
Organism: uncultured Treponema sp.; assembly: GCA_964592325.1. Classification (GTDB taxonomy): domain Bacteria; phylum Spirochaetota; class Spirochaetia; order Treponematales; family Treponemataceae; genus Teretinema. Next base: position 1,802 of record CAZQEF010000326.1, read on the forward strand.
CAACAACCATTCCGATGAACCCATGATTATGGAAGTACGGTATAACGGATCCGTTGATACAAAAGATATTGAAATTGACAATCAGTCCTACATGGCAACAGGAGAAAGCGGGAACCGTACCTTCTGGGCGGAACCGCAGAGCCTGTTTTCGGAGATTGATGCCCGATCGTACGTAGTTCCTGCGGATACTTCCATAGAAGTGGACGGTATCGAGGTTCCGCTCGCTGCCGGAGACAATGTATATGCAATCATAGCAAAAATCAACGATTCCGGAGCAGCGGTAAAAGCAAACCTTGATCCGGTTACAAACGGACTGAATATTACTACAACCGATGCCCGCCAGCTTTGGATTCGCGACCGCGGGGAGGGTACCGTACTCTCTTCACTCGGTATGGTGAATGAAGGCCAGCGGCCGCCGTATAATCTTTCTGCTTCCGTCAGGGTTTCAGGCGGATCACTGTTTGACTCGGTAATAGCGTTGCGTGATTCAATGCTCACCGGTGATCAGGAGGTAATCGGAGGCAGGGTGCTCGGATCCGTTGATGCGTCAATTGACAATCTGACAACACGCATGTCC
>CAZQEF010000327.1:0-2371 GCA_964592325.1 uncultured Treponema sp.
TCGTGAACATCTATGAAGACGGGCTCGATCATGATGCAATTGAGCCGATAAAGAAGAATATCTTCAAGACGAAATCCGGTATTTCCCTTCTGGATACCATATACCGGTAATGGGACCCGCACGGGAGACTATCACTGAATATTAAAACATACACAAATATACAGGAGCAATACTACATGAATATTTCAAAGAAGGTTCTGACACTTATCGGACTGATCGCAGTCGTTATGCAACTGCAAGCCCAAAGCGGTGCGTTGAGAAACACCATTGAAACGATCATTGCAAACAGAAACGCCCAAACCGGCGTTGCGCTGTATGATCCCGCCGAAGAAAGAACGCTGGATATCAACGGCGATGGTACGTATCCCATGCACAGTGTCATGAAGTTTCCCATTGCGCTGGCAATACTTTCAAGAATAGACAACGGGCAACTTTCATTCGATCAGAAGGTTCCTGTAACGTCGAAAGACCTTGCGTCAAACACCTGGAGTCCCATAAAAATGGCCTATCCGGATGGAGCAGTACTAACTGTTGAGCAAATACTGAAATATACCGTATCCGAAAGCGACAATATCGGCTGTGATATTTTGCTGAAACTGATCGGGGGAACACCATCAGTTCAAATTTTTCTGGACACTCAGGGTTTCACGGGTATTACGGTCGGGGCTACCGAGCAGGAAATGCATGATATCCCGGAGAAGCAGTATTTAAACTGCTCAACACCGAAAGCCATGAACAACTTGCTGGTTGCGGCATATACCAATACCGGCGCAATGCTCTCCCGGTCAAGTCATGACTGGATCTGGAAAGCCATGAGCGAATCCAAAACCGGAACAACGCGAATAAAAGCGGGTTTACCCAAAACTGCCATTGTCGCGCACAAGACGGGAACCTCCGGGATTACCGACGGGGTCATTGCCGCCGTCAACGACGTTGGAGTGCTGACACTTCCAAACGGAAACGTGCTGTACCTGAGTGTATTTGTCTCAAACTCCCGCGAGACACCCGAAGAAACCGAAACAATCATTGCGGACATCGCAAAGGCAGTATGGGACAACTATGCGAAATAACAAAACACTGAAAGCATATAACAACAACGCGCAAAATTTCGATGCGAAGTTCTCAGTATATGAACCGTACATACGGCAAATGAAGAAGTTTTCATCCTGCTTTGGCAAACCGGCAACCATTCTCGACGCCGGATGCGGAAGCGGTTTGAATGCAAAAATCCTTTCCGGGGACGGGCACACCGTTACCGGGTTTGATTTTTCGGAAGCAATGATTGCATTGGCCAAAAAGAACTGTCCGAAAGGCTCGTTTTCCGTTTCCACCTTACAGGAATTCGAGAGTCCGGGTACGTTTGACGGACTCTGTCTTTCTTTTATTCTTGTGCACTTGACTGATCGGGAAGTAATCGCATTATTTGACAAGTTCCTTCCACTCGTCAACACCGACGGGTATGTGTATGTCAGCTTCATGACCGGAAAAAAATCCGGTTATGAAACAACGAGCTTCTCCGATTCGGAACTATTTTTCAACTATTTTGACAAGAACGAATTGATCGATAAGATTCGCCGCAGAGGATTTCAACTCGAAAGCGAACAGACAGAGCCGTACCCCGAGAGTAATGGCACAACAACCGAGGATTTGTTCCTGATTTTTAAAAAAATACTATAAGGAATACCATGACGACTGAAAGCAAAATGAACATTGCGTTACAGGAAGCGCATCAGGCTCTGGACAAGGGCGATCGATTCCATGGGTCTTCCTTTTAATAAACGCGGCGAGGTGGAATTATACACGAATCTTGAGCCCTGCATGATGTGTCTGGGTGCCTGTGTCGCATCATTTATCGGAAAAGTCTTCTACGGTCTTTCATCAGATTCTGATGGAGCCGTAAACTGGGCGGTTAACACATGGAAAGAATATCATGATGTTACAACGTTTCAACTACCGGAGCTGACCAGCGGCATTCTGGAGAAAGAATCCCGGACGCTTTTTATACAGTATGTGGAAAAGCATAAAACCGGGCCCATGGTTGAATGGGCACGCACCCTCGTGTCATGACCATCACAAAGCAACCGGCAAGCAGTGTATAAGATATCAAGATCACACGTTACTGAGGAGGCATTATCATGACTCGTAAAACATTGAAGGAGTTCGCGGAACAATGGATAGACGCGTACAATAGTCACAACCCGGAGACCATACTCGCCTTGTATGATGAGAATGTTACCAACATACAGTTCCCCTGGGGCAAAACTGTACAGGGTCGCGAAGCTATGAAAAACACGTATAATAACGTCTTCAATGCATTTCCTGACATCCATATACAAGCCGAGAATATTGTGGAAGAGGATTCATGGGTTGT
>CAZQEF010000328.1:0-2350 GCA_964592325.1 uncultured Treponema sp.
AATGAATCCAGCAGTCATCCTCCGGTTTTTCAATGGTGTGTTTTCGGCACCAGTAATCCGGTTGAATGGGGAGCTGTTCTTCGTGAAAAGAAAAATACTTGTAGTCGTGAACGGCAACCTTGATGTCCCTGCGGGGAATACCCTTTTCAAGGAGAATCTCTACAAGATGATTGATTGTTTTTCCGGTATCAAAAATATCGTCTATGAGCAGGATGCGGTCACCATGACGCAGATGTTCGGGTGAATAAGTCCAACCATCAACCATGACCCGGTCCCGTTGGCGGATATCCGAATATGAACGGGCGACAACAGCCGCGTACAGCACTGGATGCGCATCTTTACGTACTATCTTGAAGAACTCGCTCACGACATTTGCGAGATACGCTCCTCCGCGGAGGGAAACATATATCACATCGGGCACAAATCCTTCCTGATAAATACGGTATGCCATCTTGAGTGCGTTGTTTCGGACTGTTTCATAGGGTAAAAATTCTTTATGCATGAAATAAACCTCTTGTGCTCTTTACTGTAACCGTTTTTGCGTGATTGCTCAAGCGAAAACAAAAAAAGGGGCATTTACCCCATGGTAAATGCCCCTCCTGTTATTCAAGGTTTTATTATCGTTTATACCGCAGTGTTGAAACCGTTTGGCCTTCCCTGAGCACATCGTACCATATTTCTCCGGATGTACGATCAGCAAGAAGACGGAAAAACTCGTTGAGTGTTTCCACCTTCCGGTCATTGACCGCGGTAATTATGTCTCCCGACTGCAGACCCATGACTGCTGCCGGGCTTTTTGCCTGTACGCCATGAACAAGGATGCCTCTGGCGCTCTTCTCCAGTTTGAGTTCGGAACGCACTTCTTCGGTCAGCGGGATGGGTATGAATCCCGGCCAGAGCTTTGCGGCATCAGATACAAGTGTTTCATTCCGCTCTTCAATACGAACGGTAACACTCATCTTTTTTCCCTGACGTATGACTTCGAATTCCGCATTTTCGCCGCTTTCAAGATCGCCGACATCACGCACCAGCTGATCAACGGAACGCACAGACTGTCCGTTGAGTGACACAACAAAGTCGCCGGGCATCATACCGCCCTTCTCCGCCGGAGATCCCATGAATATCTGTGAAGCGAGAGCTCCCCGTGACTCCTCAATACCAAGTTCTTCGAGCATGGTATCATTTGCGGCAATAAGCGATACTCCGAGCCATCCGTAGCGTATCTTTCCGGTTCTAATGAAGTCGTCAATGGATTTTCGTACATTGTTGACGGGAATGGAGAATCCGAGTCCCTGTGAACCGCCCGACGAAGACGCGATCCACGAATTTATGCCGACAACCTCCCCGTAGATATTCACGAGAGGTCCGCCCGAATTTCCCCGGTTGATGGCGGCGTCAGTCTGGATAAAATCGTTAATATTGTTGTTCGGCCCGCCGGAACGCCCCACCGCGCTCACAATCCCCTGTGTTACCGACGACATGTAACCAAGCGGCGCGCCTACGGCAAACACAATATCGCCCGTCCGTACCGAATCCGAATCACCAAGGGCGGCTACGGGAATATCGGGATCATCGGACTGAAACGATACAAGCGCAATATCCTTCCGCTCATCGCCGCCGACGAGTTTTCCGGTAAACTCCCGCTCATCGAACAATTTGACCTTAATTTCACTTGCGGTCCCCACCACATGCTGATTGGTGAACAGATAATAGGTGTTTCCGGATTTTCGGACAATAACGCCGGAACCAAGACCTTCCGCACGGTATTCACGGCTGCGGGGCTGTTCCTCACCTTCTTCTCCTTCCCCTTTTTCACCGCCGGGACCCCGAAAAAAGAACCAGGGGAACCCTTCCATGGGTGTGGATTGAACTGTTTTGGTTTCAACGACATCAAGGGTTACGACTGTCGGCAAAACAGCCGCGGCAACTGACCGGTTGGCCTTTTGCATACCTTCCAGAAGGGATATGGATTCTTCCGGTATCGGGGTAACTTCAAGGCTGTCGGCATATGCCGTCTGTGCGGAACCGGGTGTTTTTGTACAGCACAATACAACAAGTGCAAAGGTAACAAAGGCGGCGGCTGATACAAGCAGCATTTTACCGGCTTTTTTTGCAGTACGATTCATAAGACCTCCACATGTGCGAAATACTGTTTGATTACGAGTTTCATTACTAATGTAATAACATTGAAGGCGAACGGGTTACATTTAACCGATTTTTTATAAATCCCGTTCCGGATCAAGGATGGTAAGCACTTCGGTATGATCCTCGAACACCGCTACGGTGTGTTCCATGTGGCATGACACCTCTCCGTCAGCGGTGAGTACGGTCCATCCGTCATCGTGCAGCA
>CAZQEF010000329.1:0-2348 GCA_964592325.1 uncultured Treponema sp.
TTGCGGTATGTCAGATTTTCCCCGAACCGGTCCGATAACTCGTCGCGGAGTGTGCGTAAGGCGGTTTCCCGCTCTTTTTGCTCGCTTAAAACCAGATGCACCGGGAAGGAATAACCGCCGAGCAGGCCGTAGGCATTGTCCGCAAGGGGACCGAGCAGGGCGATTTTTCCCGGCTTGTCCAGAGGGAGAACTCCCTCGTTCTTGAGAAGAACCATGGATCTGACCGCGGCCTTGCAGGCAAGTTCGTCATGCTTTCCAAGATCGGGAAGGATCCCGCCTTCATCCACAAAGGGATTTTCGAAAAGGCCAAGATTGAATTTGCACAGCAAATGGCGGTATACCGACTGGTCGACAACGGCCATGTCGAGAATGCCGCGGTCCAGCGCCTGTTTTATACCCTCACGGTAGGCGGTGTCGCCGGGAAGCTCAACATCCACACCGGCAGAGAGAGCCGCTGCAGCGGCCGACGCCATGTCAGGCTGTGTCCGGTGTTCCCAGTAAAGCTGTGATATGCCTTCGTAGTCGGAAACGATGATACCGTCAAAACCCCACTGGTCACGGAGCACTTCCCGCAGGTACCGCACTGACTGATGCATGGGTTCTCCGTCCAGGTCATGGTAGGCCGGCATGAGGGAATGAGCCTTCGCGATTTTTACCGCCATCTCGAAAGGAAGGAGGAAGGTGTCGTTCAGTTCGCGCGTACCCACCCGTACCGGCGCGTGATTCCGTGCTCCCTCGCCAAACGAGTGTCCCGCGTAGTGCTTAAGCGTCGCGAGCAGCGGACGCGAAGGATCCTGCAGCCCGCGCACGTAGGCGCAGGCCATAACGCCGCACAGGTACGGATCTTCACCGTAACACTCTTCGTTGCGGCCCCAGCGCGCGTCGCGGCACACATCGAGTACGGGTGAAAGACCGTGCCGGGAACCTGTCGAATGGAGTTCGTCTCCGATGGCCCGTGCGATTTCTTCCATCAGTTCGGGATCCCACATCGAACCGTTGTTGATTCCTGCGGGGAAGAGGGTCGCTCCCTGGGCCATGAGACCGGCGAGACATTCCTCGTGGGGAAGGGCCGGTATGCCATGCCGCGTTTCGGTAACCAGAAATTTCTGGAGTCTGTTCAGTGACCGTATTCCGTCGAGGGGATTGACCGGCTGGCTTCCAAGCGGGCGGGAAATCTGTCCGATGCCGTGCTTCATGGCGTCAAAAGGATCCTCCGGATCCGCTCCCATGATGAATCCCTTGTTGCTCCGAAGCTCAAGATCACCATTTTCCTTGAGTATTATCCACAACGCGCACAGCTGCGCTATTTTTTCTTCCAGTGTCATTTTCGCAAGCAGATCACGTGCCCGCTTGTCATTGTTGTCCATTTGGTATCTCCCGTGATTCGTTATAAAAGGCCGTCCTTGAGCGCTCCGAATACCTTCCTGATTACGTTGGATGCGTATTTGAGCGGGTTGTCGCGGATCTTCTTCTCTTCCTTTGCAATCATGTGGAAGAGTCCGTCCAGCGCCTTGTCTGTCGCGTAGCTGGCAAGATCCACTTCAACAGGGGGCATGGGTTCTTTTTTACCGGCAAGTGCTGCCGCGGCATTGGCGTATGTTCCCGCCTTGTTGTACGCGGTTGAAAGTGTGTGCCAGCTCTTCTTTGCCGAGATACCGGCAACAAGGGGTTTTGCGAGCGCATTGTCGACCTTGGGGCGGTACAGGTTTTTCAGTTTTCCCCGGGTTTTCTTTTCAAGATATTCCGTTGCTGCCCTGTCTCCGCCCTTTACGATTGCAATACCGTCAATAATGGTCATGGACATGATTGCGTCCCTGAATATCGGTACTACATTCTTTGCCGCCTCTTCAGCTGACCGGTTCAGGCGCAGTACGACATCATCGACCAGTTTCTTCCCCTGGGGAATCTTGCTGATGGAATCGATCATTGGTTTTGCTTCGGGCGGGAGCAGAATCTTGAGAAGTGCGTTGCCAAAATAACCGTCTTTCGCGGAAAGCGTGGTGCTCGCGCTGATTGCGCCTTCAACAAGCGCTTCGCGGAGCGCTGCAATTGCTTCTTCATTGGTTACACGGCTTCCGCCGTTTCCGCTTTGACTGAGCGCATCAAGAGCCATTGACTCGATTGACGCCGGGCACGTGGCCGCCGTAAGGGAAAAGAAAATAATGCCAACAGCCGCTGCAACAAGCGGTATCCGGTTGATTCTGGTTATCGTTTTCATGCCTTACAGAATATACCCGCTTTCCCGCACGCACAAGGGAAATATACCGTTTTCGTTTCTTGACAGGGTAACGGCCGCACTCTACACTGGATTACAACAGGAGCTCACCATGCATGTAGTGATCATCGGG
>CAZQEF010000330.1:0-2340 GCA_964592325.1 uncultured Treponema sp.
GTGAAGTGGCCGACCGGGTGGTGTTCATGGCGGACGGCATGATTCTGGAAGAGGGGACGCCGAAGGAACTCTTCGAAAACCCCAAAACCGAAAAAGCCAGGAACTTTCTCGAAAGCATACTCTGACGACGTGCCGGAATGCCCGGGGCATTCCGGAAAACGGTCAACGTAAACCATATTCAACTTCGTATCAGGATGGACTGTGTGAAAACCGGAACTACTCTCGTCGGGCGCGGCGCCCTGCTTCTTGCGACCATGATCTGGGGTGTCGCGTTCGTCCTCATGGATTTTACGCTAGGCAACGTTACCACGTTTTATATACTTGCGTTCCGGTTCACCGGCGCGGCGCTGGTCATGTTGCTCGTTTCGTTCAGATTCCTCAAAAAAATTGACCGGAACTATCTGCTCGGGGGCGGGGCTATGGGGCTCGCGCTCTTTCTGGCGTACACGGCGCAAACGTATGGCCTCATGTACACCACGCCGGGTAAAAACGCGTTTTTGACCGCGGCGTACTGCATCATGGTGCCGTTCCTTTTCTGGTTCACCAACCGGACGCGTCCCGACCGGTACAATATCTCGGCGGCTGTTGTGGGTCTCGCCGGCATTGGTCTCATCTCGGTGAACCGGAGCTTTTCGGTGAATATCGGCGATGCGCTGACTCTGGTGTGCGCCTTCTTTTACGCGGTACACATCGTGGTTTCGAACCGGGTGCTCCGCGGCAGAAATATTTTCCTGCTCTGTCTCGTCCAGTTCGCCGTTGCCGGCATTCTCTCCGCTGCGGGCGCCGTTCTCTTTGAGCCCTTTCCGCAGAACGTACCGGGGGATACGGTCGCCCTCCTCGTGTTCCTTGCCGTGGTCGCCACCGCGTTCTGCCTGTTGCTGCAAATCTACGGGCAAATGCATACCCCGCCGTCCCAGGCATCGATCATCATGACCTTCGAGGCGGTATTCGGCGTGCTCTCGTCCCTCGTCGCGGGCCTTGAGCTTCTTTCCGTACGGCTGGTTATCGGTTTTACACTTACCTTCGCGGCAGTCATCATCAGCGAGACAAAGCTGGATTTCCTGAAGCGGGGAAGGGGCCGGTTGCCGCCGACACGGTAAATTTGCAATCCATTTCTCCATTCACTACAATTTCCTCATGACCTGTTGCAGGGATATTCATGGGTTACTGACGAACCGGGAATATGAATGTCTGTAGTATGTAGCGGAGGAAATTTATGAAACGGTATTTTTTAACGGATTACGATCGTGCATCCAAAGAAACAAAAGAGGTCTATGACGACTTCATGCGGACAACCGGATCCGAAAAGGTGCCGATCTGGTTGCAGAGTCTTGGTCATTCGTCCGCGCTTACCCGTGCCTACTGGGAACGGGCAAAGGGAACGCTCTTTTCCGGTTCGTTGCCGCTGCCGCTCAAGGAGATGATTGTCTACATCGTCTCGGCACGGCATGGCGCGCGGTATTGTTCGGCGTGTCACGCACAAAGCGTGCTCAGCCTGGACAAGACGCTGAATCTTGAGGATTTGCAATCATTCATCAACACGGACAACGACATGAATCTTCCGGTCTATTACAAGAGCGTGAGCCGGTTTGTGGACAAGGCTGCCAGGGAGCCGAACTGCATGACCGACGAAGACTTCGAGATGCTCATGGATGAGGGTTTTACGCAGGAGGAAATAATCGAGATAATCGCAGTTATTGATCTTGCCACAATGTTCAATGTCTATACGAGCACGCTTGGTCTTGATCTTGATCCAGAATACGAAGCGGTTCTGTAAGACGGATGGCATGAACAGAACCGATCACGTGTACTGGAATGACCGGACTGCCCAACAGCTGGTCAGTTATGAAGCGCTTTTCAAACTGATAGACGAGATACACCCGCTTGAAGATATTCCGGATATAGCCGAACGGGTTGCCCGTCAATGGAAGTACTTTGCGAATGTGGCAGCCTGGCGTCTCGTAGTCCAGAATGGCAACTCGTTTACTGTGATGGACGGAACCCGCGGACATGCTGTTGTGGAAACGGTGAATCTTCTTTCTTCCTGGGACGCTCATTTTATGCGGAGCCGCTTGCCGGCTCTGTATTCGGTTCCGGAGATTCCTGATAGTCCTTCGGTGCCGGAACATCTGGCAACAAAGGGAATAACGCAGGTCAGTGTAATCCCTTTTATCAAGATGGACAGTTGCTACGCATTATTGACCATCGCGGCACTCCATGAACCGTTTACAGACATAGACAAAAAATTTATCCGCCTCTTCAGTACTCATTTTGCAAATCTGGTCCACGGTCTTGCCTTGCAGCGTCGGGTAACCGATACCCTCATTAATCGGGCCAGCC
>CAZQEF010000331.1:0-2332 GCA_964592325.1 uncultured Treponema sp.
CGGAAGAGCTGATACGATAAGAGTATAAGCAAAATGCTTATATGTCAAGGGACGAGTATGATGACGGAGAAAAAAAATACGATAGCCGCACGCTTTGCCGAAGTACGCACCGGATCCGGCCTCTCGAAACGCGCCTTCGCCGAAAGCCTCGGCATACATCCCATGGTCGCCGGGGACATTGAACTCGGCAAACGCGACCCTTCCCGGGACGTCCTCATCCGCCTTGCCCGTACCTACGGCGTGGACATCACCTGGCTGTTGACCGGAACGCGAATGGCTGAATTCCGCGATTTTGGCGATTACGCAAGTAATCGGAGCGATTACGCAAGTAATCGGAGCGATTACGCAAGTAATCGCCAAGCTCTGTCCCCCGCGACCGTTCCCGTCCGGCTGATCCGTCAGGAAGCCGCCGCCGGTCGGGGCATTGAAATTGACGACTACGCGGAAAGCGCGAAAGTGCAAGTACCACCCTCCTTTATCTCCCCCTACCGCAGCGACCGGGTCCGCGCAGTCTACGTTCGCGGAGACTCAATGACCGGCGCCGGTCTCGACGACGGCGACATTGTCTTTTTCACGATTGACGAACGGAGCGGACCGGGCATATTTGTGGTGTCGGTTGAATCTGCCCTGCTCGTGAAACGCGTAGCTGTTGACCGCGCTGCCCAGCGCGTAACCCTCATCAGCGAAAATCCCCACTATGCGCCGCGCATACTCGCCGGAGCCGATCTCGACCGGTTCACCATCGAAGGCCGCGTCCTCGCGTCGATCCACCGGCATTAAGCCCCGCGGAGCTGCGAATGAGGCTCTTTGTTTGCGGGAAGCTCACGCGGATGTGCGAACAGGCTTGCAGCATGCTGGTTCCCCCGCGCGGAGAAGCGGGACCGGCTTTGCGCGAGCGGGAAACCCCGCGGAGAAGCGGGGCCGGCCGTGCGCGAGCGGGAAACCCGCGGAGAAGCGGGATCGGTCGTGCGCGAGCTGGAAACCCCGCGGAAAAGCGGGACCGGCTTTTCATTTGAGGGAATCACGGCGCGGTCCGGTCTGATTTTTCGAGGGGTTGGAACGGGACGGTTAGTAAATACGGTTTTCCCTGATTTTTTCCCCGACAGTCCACCGCGTAAATATCGTTCCTGTTTCCGGATTGTATGTGTATTCAATAGTGACGTTCGCCCGATACCAGAAATTCACCGGGAACGGAGGTTGTGGCAGTTTTTTCGTTGCTGGACAGGGCAATTTCAGCAAAGTATTCGCTTCGTTTCCGGCATACCCAAGGATAAAACCTGCTGTTTGCGGTAATGGAGGATATTCGGGAAGAGTAAACCCGGCGGGGGACAGAGCATGGCGATTGCTTGCGCAATCGCTTGGATTGCTTGCGCAATCGCTTGGATTGCTTGCGCAATCGCACGGGTGCAGTATCCAACCCGAATCGACAATGAGTGGTCCAACCTTCGGGATAAATGGACCGGTAAACTCCGGACAGGGACAGAGCGGCGGGATGATGGAAAAAGGAAGAGTATTTGCCGATGTCGGGTGATGGAGGCGAAAGAACGTCTGTTCTTCCTGCAGAGCCGCCATGAGTGAGTCGTGCAGAAAGAAACAGGGTATGGTTTGGGTGTCTCTGTGCATATTTTATATTCCCTACCCGGCAAGACTGTGGTACACTTTCGGCATGAAGTATAACATGAAACCGAAAGTACGGGAACTCGCCAACGAACTCGTTGCGATCATCTCCTCATGGGAATCCATCGAGGCGATCTGCCTTAACGAAGCTGCGGCTGCGGACACGCTTGATCCGTATTTTGCCCTTATTCTCGATGTGTATACCCATGCCGATGTTCCTCAACCGTCTGCACGCGAGGCCGCATATCCGGCTCATTCGGTGTTTGAAACCTCGCCGACCGGATCAAAAGACCGTTTCATGGTTGGAGAACTTCCGGTCCGTATCGAGTACAAGTCGGTTGAGCGGATTGGAGAACTGACGGAGATCGCACTTCGTTCAGGATCCGACCTCTGGAAAATCCGGAACAGCGGGACCTATGTATTCTATCGCCTGGTACACTGCAAGCCATTGTACGAAAAGAGTGCCTGGCTTGATGTGACCAACTCGACGATCGAGACCATCAGTGATTCATTCTGGGTGGAGATGCGTTCGTTCTATCAGTCGACCATGGATCATTTCCTCTCGGATTTTGGAGCCGCCCTGATGCGCGATGATCCGTTTCACTATATTGTTTCATCGGCAAGTTTTATCAAGTACGCATGCGCCGCGCTTTTTATGGAGAACGGACAATTTGAGCCGTCTCACCGGTGGTACTTTTCCAAAGTTCAGGAACTT
>CAZQEF010000332.1:0-2328 GCA_964592325.1 uncultured Treponema sp.
ACAGAATTTCAATAACCGGGGCAGGAATGGCAAAACTTGAAGAAACCTCACACAGCCTGTTGACCGACCAGAATCCGTTGAAAGATTTAAGCAATAAGGAGCAGGAGCAGTTGTACACCCTTCTGCAAAAAGTTCAAAACAACTTCAAACAGATTCTTTGACTGCTCATTGAGGTTGTTATAATACTACGGGAGGACAGACATGAAAACAGCACTTGAAACAATTAATGAATTACGGACCATTCATGGAGATTTTTCTGACAAGGAAATACCGGATGATATCCTGAAGAAGATACTGGACTCTTCCGTAAAAACCGCCAACTCTTCGGCAAGACAGGCCTACTCAATCATCGTAACAAAGAAGAAGGATGTAATGTCTTCATTCGGATATACCGGATCTATCATGCTGATCTATTGTATCGATTACAAACGCCAGCGCAAACTTGCGGAGCATCTTGGATATGAACACGGTCATTTTTCATTTCGTGATGTCATGCTGTCGTCAATAGACGCGTCATTGGCAGCACAAACAGCCGTCATAGCAGCGAAGGCCCTTGGTGTAGATACATTGATAACAAACTGCATACACCGGGGCGATATCAAACGGGTTTATACGGCATTGCAGCTTCCCGATACCGATGTTTTTCCGGTAATTGCGGTCGTTCTGGGATATCCGAAAGACAATAATGCAAAAGGAAAAGGACGACTGAACGATAAAGCAATCATTCACCATGAAACGTATACCATTCCCGATGACATGGAGTGCAGCAGGATTACAAAGATCTATGATCGGAAGGATATGGGTATGATACCCCCTGAAACCTGGGATAAAGAGGGCTACAATCATTATCTGGAATGGTTTTTTGAACGTTGGATCAGGATCCCGAAAGCCGGTACCGACACTGCTGAAAACGATCAACCGCAGAAAGACCAGTATGACGATATTTTCGGTTCATCGTTTGGATTGAAATTTTCCTGATATACCGGAAACAGTAAACAACCGGGTGCTGTAATAACTCTTGTGTTTTCCAGAGAGGATTTTTACCCAAATTGTCGCGGAAAGGAAAAACACACCATAACGACCAGCTTACTTTCATGCATTAAAGAGTTTACGATTCCGACAGTGAGCATATCGGAACATAAAAACAGGGAACACAAAGGATAACATCCATCATGGAAATTGACATCAGAGCCTATGAACCTCAGGACTTTGCATCATGTGAAGAACTGGTAAATGAAGCATGGCACTTCGACACCATATTTTCCGACAGGAACTTGAGTACAGCGGCCTTGCGAATGTATACCAAAGGCGGACTGTCTTCCGGCAACATGAATCTGGCAGCAGTCTGCCGGGGAAAAGTCATCGGGTTTCTGTTCGGGTACAATCTCTTGTCCAAAAGAAAACCCCGCGGAAAAATCAAACTGGCACTGGAAGCATTGGTTGCATTCAACTTCAAAAAAATGGACAGAGTCGAGCTTCAAAAATTCATTCAGGCAATTACAGATCATAATAAAAACAGGAATGCGGTAGAACCGGGGAAAGCAAGTGAAATCTGCCTCTTTGTGGTATCAAAAGAATTCCAGGGCAAGAAAGTCGGAACACAATTATGGGAACGGTTCAGGGACGCGTGCATATCAAGCGGTGTTGACCGGATACGGGTAGAAACCAACACACACGGAGCAAGCAGCTATTACGAAAAGCAGGGCTTTACCCTTGTCGGCTTTTTTGACTCTCCCCTCCACGCATTGGCCACACCGGGCGGACAGGCAGGCATGTATGAGTATGTGTGCAATAAGGAAACGCAACAGATTCTTTCCTGATGATGAATTCATCTGCAAAATAAAGAGAGGTAACTAATGGATATACAATCTGGATTAATTCCCGCATACCTTATGGTATTGTCAATGCCGGGGCAAGGGGTATGGAAGAGCACTTATACAATACATTTGCGACAAGTACCGGGACGAGTACAGAAAAATGCTGGTCGGAACCGGCGAAACGCCATCAACACTTTCGTTTTATGAAAGCTGCGGCTTCAAACAATCCCATCGCATCAAATATTTTTTTACCGATAATTATGACCACGTCATGTTTGAAGAAGGCATTCAACTTGTCGACATGATATATCTTGCAAAAGAACTATAGGGAGTTTTCATGACTGCATCCATTATACTCGCGCATCCATATCCAAAGAGTTTTAATCACGCACTATTCAACACCGTACAGCAAGCTTGTATAAAATGCGGTGTATCGATATATGCGCATGATCTCTACGAAGAGCAATTCAATCCGGTCCTGACAAGACAGGAACTGGGATCCGACACTTCA
>CAZQEF010000333.1:0-2324 GCA_964592325.1 uncultured Treponema sp.
CACTACCTGGTCTATCCGTTCATCGGCTGTGGCATGATTACGGGACGAATATCCCGCGTCGCGCAAACGCCGGTCAAGCTCGGTCACTATGTCCTCGGTGATGGACTGCAATTCCTTTTCCATCTCCGCGCGTTCAATATCCAGCGCTTCTATTGACCGTTCCTGTTCAGCGCCCTGCCGTTCGTTTTCATCGATTCTGTTACCGGCAAGTGTAATATTCTCCTCAAAGGAGGTGATGTTTTTTTCTATGTCGTTAAGACGCCGGTTCAATTCCTGAACGGTAGCGTCATGCTCATCTGCATCTTCCCGGAGAGATTCAACACGGCGTTCTATGGCCTGTTTGCGGCTTTCCAGCTGGGCAATCTTTGATTGTATTTCGCCCCTGCGGTCCGCGTACTGGCGTACCTGTTTGTCTTTTTCGTTCTTTTCAACCGCAAGTCCGTAAATTTCTTTCTGGTAATGAACCAGTTTTTCTTCCATGGAGTTTACTACATCCATGTTTTGCTCCAGGGAGGAGTTTATTTCATCTATTTCTGCCTTGACGGTATCACGTTTTTTCTTCAGATCCTCAAGATCGTTCGAACGTCTGTCCTTGTCCTGGGTAAAACCCTTGAGCCGGAGCAGCTGTATATCCAGTTCATTCTCAAAAACGGTTTCGCGAAGCTGACGGTATTGATTCGTTTTTTCCGCCTGCACTTTAAGGGTCTCATACGAACGACGCACTTCTCCGAGAATGCCTTCGATCTGGCGCATATTCTCTTCCGTTTTGACGAGCTTCCGCTCGGCCTCTGCGCCTTTTACCTTGAACCTCGTTATACCGGCCGCTTCCTCAAAGATATACCGCCGGTCTTCCGGTTTGCTCGACAGGATCTGGTCGATCTTGCCCTGCTCCATGACTGAATATGCGGCTTTACCGACACCGGTATCCCAGAACAGTTCCCGGATATCCTTGAGTTTTACCGGGGCATTATTGATATAATACTCGCTTTCACCGGAACGGTACAATCGCCGTTTGATGGCAATCTCGCACATGTCAAGATTCAAAAGCCCGTTATCATTCGCGATGGTCAGGGTAACTTCAGCGACATTGAGCGGTTTGCGCGATTCGGTGCCGTTAAAGATAACGTCTTCCATCTTTTCTGCGCGCATTGCCCGCGAGGCCTGTTCACCGAGCACCCACTTGACCGCGTCTACAACGTTGCTTTTTCCGCATCCGTTTGGACCGAGCAGGGCGGTTATACCGTCGGAAAATTCTATGCGGGTACGATCTGCGAATGATTTAAAACCGAATACTTCCAGACTTTTTAAAAACACGTATTACTGAGCCCCTTTAAATTCCCAAAAATGCTGTTTGCAGTGTATACTGTACCCTACCGGATACCTTCCGGTCAATGGAATTGGCAACAAGTTTGCCTCCCGGTGTACCAATGAAGCAATATATCATTGTGTTTTATCGACCATCCCCTGCCGCGCGCAGCATAGTCCGTGCTCTTGAAGCCGGAGGATTTTCCGTACTCTCCGCCCGTACAATAGAAGCCATGCATATACTCTTCAGTGAACAGAGAATTTCATCGGCTGTCATACCCCTCTCCGTTGCCCGGGACTATCATATCCGAATTCAACCCCATCTTGACGAGGCACAAAGCCCTATACCGATCATCTGCTGGAAAGAAAAGGAAGATGGCTACATTGTTTCAAAAATATTCAGCACCCGGGAAGGAGTTTACTCCCTTGCCGGACACCATGAGAATCGCCGTCTGGCGGTAAAGGCCGCGCTTCTTGTCCGGTCTGCAGGAACGCCGCGGAACCGCCAAATCCAGGAAGCACAGGAAACGGCCGGCAATTACTCCACCCCGGTTCACCTTGCGGAACTTCCGGACATGCACCGTAAAATGCGCTCCATCTTCGAAACCATTGCCGCTTCCGGCAGCTCCGGAGCAAGCCCTGACTACATCGTAAAGGAAATATGGCCTGAATCAGACAAAGACCGCACACGGGATCTGCAAAGCTACATCAGCAAGCTGAGAAGGATTCTGGAACGGGAAAACCGGCTTCCGGTACGAATCACTTACAAGAACCGCCGGTACCGGCTGACCAAAACCGGATAAAAAAAACTGCCGGAAAAAGTTCCGGCAGCCCTGTATTTATCATTTCCCCAACACGGAAGAAATGCGTTCAAGCACCTTCTTCCGGTCCAGCGGTTTTACAATATAATTCTTGGCACCAAGAAGAAGGGCTTTTTTAACCAGCTCTTCCTTCCCGAGGGCACTTATCATGACCACCTTTGCATTCTTGTCAAAGGCAATAATCTGTTCAAGTGCGGT
>CAZQEF010000334.1:0-2317 GCA_964592325.1 uncultured Treponema sp.
TTTTTCCATGTTCGCCACCGTGGTAGTCATGAGGGCGGAAAGCCCGACGATTCCCGGTTTCTCTTTCGCGACTGCCGCGACCACTGTTTCCGGCGGTACGTCCTTTCCGAGATCAATAACCGTGTAGCCGTAGTTTTCGAGCATGGCTTTCACGATGTTCTTGCCGATGTCATGAATGTCGCCGTGCACTGTGGCAAGAACAATGGTTCCCTTCGACTCCGAGGCCCCGCCGGTTTTTACCAGCTCCGCTTTGATGATTTCGAAAGCGCCGGATACTGTTTCCGCGCTCAAGAGGAGCTGCGGAAGAAATTTCCGTCCCGATTCGAAATCCTTTCCCACCGCGTCGAGCGCGGGAACGATAAAATCGTCGATAACCTGAAGCGGTGTGTGCGTCTTGAGGAGCTCCGCTGTCGCCGCACGGGACTGATCGCGGAGGCCGGCGGTAATGATGGAAAAAAGGCCGGCCGGTGAGGCATCTGCCGCAGAAGCGTTTCCGTCCGGTGTGGCAGCGGAATTTCCCGCCGGTCCGGCGGTATTGCCCCGAGTCTGATCGCCGGAAGTGCTGCCGTCAACGTTTCGGGCTGCCGTGTTTCCCGCAGCCGGAGCCGGAACCGGCGCGGCAGTGCTGTACGCGTCGATGTATGAAAGACAGTGTTCGTCGGCCCCCGATAACGCCCGCCAGGAATTGAACACACCCATCATCTGCGCCGAAAGGGGATTGATGATACAGGCGGAAAGACCGGCCGCGAGAGCGGTCGAGAAAAATACCGAGTTTACGAGTTCCCGCTGGGGGAGGCCGAATGATATGTTCGATACGCCGAGTACGGTGTTCACGCCGAGTTTTTCCCGTACCAGGGTAATCGCGCGCACGGTTTCCATGGCTTCCTTTTGCTGGGAGCTCACGGTGAGGGTCAGGGTGTCTATGAGTATGTTTTTTCGCGCGATACCTGCTTCTTCGGCGCGGCGTACCATTTTTTCCGCGATGGCGAGGCGGCCCTCCGCCGTGGGGGGGATTCCCGCTTCGTCAAGGGTAAGGGCGACTACCACGCCGCCGTATTTTTTTACGATGGGGAATACGGCCGCCATGACCGACTCCTTGCCGTTTACCGAATTGACGAGCGCCTTGCCGTTGTAGTAGCGCAGGGCGGATTCGAGTACGGACGGCTCGCTCGAGTCGATCTGGAGCGGTACGGGATACGTGCGTTGCAGGTTTCGTACCGCGGATAGCATGACCGCCCGCTCGTCGATTCCCGGAAGGCCGACGTTCACGTCGAGTATATGCGCGCCCGCGTCAATCTGGCTTTGCGCTTCGGAGAGAATATAGTCGTGATTGTTGGAAAGGATCGCTTCTTTCATTTTTTTCTTGCCGGTCGGGTTGATCCGCTCGCCAATGATGCGGGGGTCGCTTCCGATGGTGACCGTGCGGCTCCAGGAGGTGACCAGGGTCGTTCCCCGGTCGGTGACCGGGCGCGGCTTAAGCTTTGAGCAGGCCGTAACGAGCGCGCGGATGTGCCGGTGCGTGGTGCCGCAGCAGCCACCGAGTACGCGGACGCCGAGCTCGGCGCAGCGGACCATCGTTTTGGCGAATTCGTCCGGCTGTACCTTGAATACGGTTTTTCCGTTTTCCACCACCGGGATGCCGGCATTGGGTTCCGCGAAGACGGGAACGCTCGCCGCGGCGGTAAAGGCTTCCGCCAGCTGGATGGCGTGCTCAAGATCATCCCCGCAGTTGAACCCTACCGCGTCCACGCCGAGTCCTTCCATGACGGCGACCACCGTTTCCGGGTCGACGCCGGTGAGCATGCGGTTGTTCTCCAGGAAGGTCGCCGACGCGATGACCGGAAGGCCCGTATTTTCCTTCACGGCGAGAACCGCCGCCTTGAGTTCATAGAGGTCGCTCATGGTCTCGATAACGACGAGATCCGCTCCCTCCTTTTCGGCGGCGCGGGCCATTTCCGCAAACGCTTCATACGCGTCGTCGAAAGAGCAGCTGCCCATGGGTTCGAGCATCTGTCCGGTGGGCCCGATGTTGAGCGCAACGAGACGGCCGGGAAACGCCGAGACCGCTTTTCGCGCGATCTTTACCGCTTCGGTTACCACGTTTGCGCTTTCGTATCCGTGCTCGGTCATCTTGAACCGGTTGGCACCGAAGGTATTCGTCAGGATCACCGTCGCTCCGGCGTCGAGATATTCGGTGTGAATCTTACAGATGAGGTCGGGATGCGTGAGGTTCAGTTCTTCGGGAACTTTCCACTGCGGGCCGCCGCCGAAGGATATGGACTGGAGAACGGCGCCCATGCTGCCGTCCAGAAAGACG
>CAZQEF010000335.1:0-2307 GCA_964592325.1 uncultured Treponema sp.
TTATCGGTTCGGGTCCGATTGTTATCGGACAGGCATGCGAATTCGATTATTCCGGCACGCAGGCGTGTAAGGCACTTCGTGAACAGGGTTACAAGATTGTTCTGGTTAATTCAAATCCCGCGACTATCATGACCGATCCGGTTATGGCCGACGCGACCTATATCGAGCCGCTCAATTTGGCCCGGCTCGAAGAAATAATTGAAAAAGAGCGTCCGGACGCGCTGCTGCCGAATCTCGGCGGACAGACCGGTCTTAACCTCGCAAGCGAGCTTAACAAGGCCGGAATCCTTGAAAAATACGGCGTAAAAGTCATCGGGGTTAATCTTGACGCCATCGAACGCGGAGAGGACCGGGACATATTCAAGAAAACAATGCAGAGCCTGGGCATCGAGACGCCTCGCTCGGATATTGCGTATTCCGTGGAATCCGCGGAGAAAATAGCAGATGACCTTGGCTATCCGCTTGTTGTGCGTCCCGCTTATACCATGGGCGGCGCCGGTGGCGGGCTTGTGTATAATGTGGAAGAATTGCGGATAATTGTCGCCCGCGGGCTTGAACTCTCCATGACCCACCAGTGTCTTATCGAAGAATCAATCCTGGGGTGGGAAGAGCTGGAAGTGGAAGTTGTCCGTGACAGCAAGAACCAGATGATCGCCATCTGTTTCATTGAAAACATCGACGCGGTCGGTGTGCATACCGGTGATTCCTTCTGTTCCGCACCTTTTTTGACCATCGACAAGGAACTCGAAGAGAGGCTCAAGGAACAGGCGTTCAGGATTGTCGAATCGATCGGTGTTATCGGTGGAACCAACGTACAGTTCGCTCACGATCCGGTTTCCGGCCGCGTCGTTATCATCGAGATCAATCCCCGTACGTCGAGATCATCGGCCCTTGCCTCCAAGGCGACCGGCTTTCCCATCGCCCTCATTTCCGCGAAACTTGCTTCCGGCATGACGCTCGACGAGCTTCCCTACTGGCGTGATGGAACCCTCGAAAAATACACTCCGTCCGGTGACTATGTCGTCCTCAAATTCGCGCGCTGGGCTTTTGAGAAGTTCCGCGGGGTTGAAGACAAGCTCGGCACCCAGATGAAGGCAGTCGGCGAAGTTATGTCCATCGGTAAGACCTTCAAGGAAACCTTTCAGAAGGCGATCCGCGGATTGGAAAACGGCCGGCACGGCCTCGGTTTCGCGAACGACTACAATAGAAAGAGCCTTGCTGAACTCATGGAACTGCTCCGCTTTCCCACGAGCGAGCGCTATTTCATTCTCTACGAAGCCCTCCGCAAGGGCGCCGATGTTCAGAAACTCTACGAATTAACCTATATCAAACCGTATTTCCTTGAGCAGATGAAAGAACTGGTTGAGCTCGAGGAGATAATGCTCCAGACTCCCGGACGTCTCCCTGAGGACAGCCTGCTGATCAAGGCGAAACAGGACGGCTTTTCAGACAAATACCTCGCGAAGATTCTCAACATCCGTGAACGTGACGTACGCCGCAAGAGAATTGAGCTCGGTATGATAGAAGGCTGGCATGCGGTACCGGTTTCGGGTAAGGAAAACACGTTCTATTACTATTCATCCTATAATGGTACCGACACGAGCGTGGCGAGTGAGACCAAGAAGAAAATAATGATTCTTGGCGGTGGACCGAACCGTATCGGACAGGGAATCGAATTCGATTACTGCTGTGTGCATGCCGCGTTTGCCCTGCGGGCCTTGGGGTACGAGACCATCATGGTCAACTGTAACCCGGAAACCGTTTCTACTGACTATGACACGAGCGATAAGCTCTATTTTGAACCGGTAACCCTTGAAGACGTACTGCAGATTTACAACAAGGAAAAACCGGAAGGGGTGATCGTGCAGTTCGGCGGACAAACCCCGCTCAACATCGCGCGCGAGCTCTCCGACGAAGGCGTGAAAATACTCGGAACGAGTATCGACAGTATCGATATTGCCGAAGACCGTGACCTCTTCCGCAAAATGATGGATAAACTGGAAATCCCCATGCCGGAGTCCGGTATGGCAGCCAATATCGAAGAAGCCATAACCGTTGCCCGCGACATCGGATATCCCATCATGATCCGTCCTTCGTTCGTTCTCGGCGGCCGCGGCATGGAAGTCATTTATGACGAAAACATGCTCCGCGAGTATGTCGAGAAAGCAGTCGGGGTTACCCCGGACCGTCCGCTTCTTATTGACCGGTTCCTGCGGAACGCGCTCGAGTGCGAAGCGGATGCCCTTTCGGACGGCAAAGAGGTCTTTATTCCTGCGGTTATGGAGCATATCGAACTTGCCGGCGTTC
>CAZQEF010000336.1:0-2297 GCA_964592325.1 uncultured Treponema sp.
CCTCTATGGTTTCAGTATAGTGGATTCTGCCCTGTTCGGCATGGAATCCGTGCATGGCAAGCGCGGAGAGGAGCCAGGAAAGGGTAGATTCGGCGCCCTGATTGAGATTTGCCCCGTCAGGAGTGAGACCGTCACGGCATCCGCCGGTCGCGTAATCATACAGCGGTTCATTAAGGTCATTTTGTCCGAGAAACCAGTTCAGGGCGGCCTGGGCCGCGTTGCGGTATTTGTCCCGGAGCGTCATGCGGAATGCGAGCAGGCACGCCTCAAGCATTGCCTGGGCTTCAATCGGCTGCTGGTCAAAGCGGGGTTTTGTACCGCCACGGACAAGCCATCCGTCGTTGCCGATGGCGGAATAATGGTTGTTCTCAATCTGCAGGTCGATGAGCCAGTCGAGCAATTTCAGTCCCAGCTCGGTGAGTTCCGGTCTTATTTCCCACTGCCCGGAAAGAAGCAGGGCCTGGGGGATTTTGGCGTTTGCGTACGAAAGCGTGTCTTCAAACCAGGGCCACTGCTCATCCGGCGATTCCGGAAAAAACCTGAAAAGCCGGTCGGCAAGCATTCCCCGTACCCGGCGGACTTCCGTATCACCGGAGAAACGCGCGAGATACGCATGAATGCCCACAAGCGCGAAGGAAATGGAGCGGGGATAAGACAGGGACTCCAGCAGGGGCAGCGCCTGATGAAAAAGCCTGGTAGCCAGCGCTGTGCATCCTTTGTCCCGGGAAAGGGCCGAACAGACTCCGAGCGCCCAGATGGTACGGCCCTGGCTGTCCTCGGAACCTTTCTCCTCCAGCCATCGGCGGTCAAAGCTCATGAAATTCCTGAAACAACCATTTTTCTCGTTAAACGCGTGCTGGATGAAGGACAGGTACTTCCTCTGGAGATTGATGAGCGGTTTGGGTTCCGGAGACTGCATTGCCGCCATAACCGACACAATGAGAGCCCGGGCATTGTCATCAGCACAGTATCCGTGTGCATATTCGGGAACTGAATAAGTCGCGTGCTGCAGCATACCGGTATCATCGGTCATGGTAAAAAGATGGCCAAGGTTGATGTCCGGTATACTCGTAAGTTCTTTTTCAAGCGGTTCCGGGAAAGTCCAGACACGGGGCTGTTCCTGGCGTTCGGCGCGAATTTCATCAAAGATTCCCAGATAATCCCCGGCAACGTTTTTCCAAAGAGCGCCCCGTGAAAATTCATACGCCTTTTTCACAATACCGGCTCTGAGTTTGTCGTCGGCCAGAAGCCGGTTGATCGATCCTGACAGCGCCGCGGAATCACGGAAATCGACCAGAACTCCCCGGTCCTCTGCAAGCATCTCCTCCGCATACCAGTACGGCGTTGAAACCACCGGTTTTCCGGCTCCCATGGCATAGGCAAGGGTTCCTGACACAGCCTGTGCCGCATGCAGGTATGGCGTTACATAGACATCGGTCGCGCCAAGAAAGTCGCACAACTCACTGAATTCCACAAACCGGTTGTAAAAGATGATATTCTTATCCACACCGAGCTTGCGTGCGAGTCGTTCAAGTCCCTGCCGGTATTCCTCTCCGTTATGAAGTTTTACATGCGGGTGTGTGGCGCCAACCACGATGTATACCGCGTCAGGGTTCTTTTCCACAATTGCCGGCAGCGCGTTGATCATCACTTCGATTCCCTTGTTGGGAGAGAGAAGGCCGAACGTCAGGATTACTTTTTTTGATTGAACGCCGAACCGTTTCTTGTAGACTGACGATTTTACAAACGGCATGTCAGGTATGCCGTGGTGTACGAAGCGGATTTTATCTTCCGGTACACCGTACACGCTCATGAGCAGTTCTCGTGATTTTTTGGACATGACCACCAGACGGGAAGAAAGCTCGGCGATGGTCAGCAGAACCTTGCGCTGGTCACGGTTTGGTTCCTGCAACACCGTATGCAGTGTTGATACAATGGGCATGCGCAGGTTCTTCAGGAGATTGATAATATAGCTTCCCGATTCTCCGCCATATATTCCATACTCATGCTGCAGGGAAACAGCGTCGGGTGATTTGATGTTCAGATAGTCTGCCGCAAGGCGATAATCCCCCGGCTCATTCTGACTTATTTCGAAACGAACCTCGTTGGGGTAGGTGTACCCTTCAGGCCGGTCATTCATGGCTATGGCCCAGCACCTGGCATTGGTATGTGTGTTGAGTGCTGTGGTCAGATCCGAAGTAAAGGTTGCTATACCGCAGCGCCGCGGAACATAGTTTCCAATCATTGCAATGGATGCTGTCGTATCGATAATGACACCTCCGTGAAATTATACTGCT
>CAZQEF010000337.1:0-2288 GCA_964592325.1 uncultured Treponema sp.
GGCCGTCCTTGTTCAAGTGGAAAGAATTGTCTATACTGGAACTGATACCATAATTTACTGTAATTCTGAGGAGAAACCCATGGATACTGATACCATATTTGCCCGGGCCAAAGCGTATTGCGCCGCTGAAAAGGATGCCCGTTTTGCCGATGAAATATCAAAACTGATAGATAAAAACAACATAACCGAGCTTGAAGACAGGTTCTACCGGGATCTCGAATTCGGAACCGGAGGCCTCCGCGGCCTGATTGGAGGCGGAACCAACCGCATGAACACTCACGTTATCAACCGTGCTACCCAGGGACTCGCCAACTATTTTCTCAAGACCTTCCCCGACAAGGCAAAAAAAGGGGAACTCAAGGCGGTCATTGCACATGACTCCCGCCGCTATTCCGATGTATTTGCCGAAGCGACCGCACTCATCTTTGCGGCGAACGGTTTTACCACCTATCTTTTTACCTCGCTTCGTCCTACCCCCGAGCTTTCATTCGCCATCCGCACACTCGGCTGCGATACCGGAGTCGTGGTTACGGCTTCCCACAATCCGCCCGCGTACAACGGCTACAAGGCCTACTGGAATGACGGTTCACAGCTTATCGAACCGCATGACACCGGCGTTATTGACGAAGTAAATGCAGTTACCGGGGTAAAAACTCTGTCACGGGAGGAAGCCATCGCCTCGGGAAAGCTCGTTCTCATCGACAGTATCGTGGATAATCCGTACTGGGAGATGGTCAAGAAACAGCTTTTCCGGCCCGAACTGATCCGTGAGAAGGCAAAAGAAGTAAAAGTTGTATACACCCCGCTCCATGGAACCGGCGCCATGCATGTGGAAAAAGTTCTCGGCGATCTCGGTCTTACCGTAATTACCGTTCCCGAGCAGCGTGAACCGGATGGGGACTTCCCGACTGATGACTACCCGAATCCGGAGGAAGCTGCAGCACTCAAGATGGCAATCGAGCTCGGCAGGAAGGAAAAAGCCGATGTGGTCATGGCAACCGATCCGGACGCCGACCGCTTCGCCGCTGCCGTTCCGGACGGAAAAGGCGACTTTACCCTCATTACCGGCAACCAGATGGGCGCCCTTCTCGCGGACTATATCTGCCTTTCAAGAATGGAACTCGGCAAGATGCCGAAAAACCCCGGCATGATCCGTTCAATCGTAACATCCGCGTTCAGCGATCGTATTGCCGCATCCTATGGAGTACACAGCGAGGAATGCCTCACCGGGTTCAAGTGGATTGCCGCCGTAATGGCCAATTTTGAGCAAACCGGTTCACACGAGTACATTTTCGGGTTCGAGGAAAGCTACGGATACAATGTCGAGACCGATGTTCGTGACAAGGACGGTGTTTCCGCCGCAGCCATGTGCGCCGAGATGACTCTGTACTGGCGGAATTGCGGTAAAAGTCTGGTTGACCGGCTCAATGAACTGTTTATTGAACACGGCTACTTTGAGGAAAAAACCATCAGCAAGAACTTCCCCGGACCAACCGGTGGCGACACCATGAAAAATCTCATGGCCTTGCTGCGGAAAGACGGCCTTGCCACCGTTGCCGGAAAGAACGTGGTAAAAATACGGGATATTCTGGAAAATTCGGTGTATGATCCGGCCGATCCCGCCAAACGCGAGTCCGCCAATCTGCCCAGGAGCAACGTTCTCCAGTTCTTCCTGGAAGACGGAACCGTACTCAGCGCGCGCCCGAGCGGCACAGAGCCAAAGATCAAGTTTTATGTTTCCTGCCCGGTTTCGGTGACGAACCGTGATCTTGCCGGAGCAAAAGCTGCAGCGGGTACGCTTATCGCGTCCGTAGCCGACGAAATACGTAGAATTCTCGAACGGGCATCCTGAAAATATGGGACAGTATGACTGGCTTCACACCGCCGACCCGGCACTGGTTTTTACCGCATTCGATACCGAAACCACCGGACTTGATCCCCGGCAGAACCGGATTATCGAGATTGGTGCGGTAAAATTCGATACCACCGGCATCATTGCGCGGTTTTCCGTGCTTATAAACCCGGAACGCCCCATGCCGGAAGAAGCATCCCGCATCAACGGCATTACCGACTCCATGCTTGAGGAGAAACCGGTCGCTGCGGAAGTACTGCCGGATTTCCTCTCGTTTATCGGGGATACAATACTGGTAGCGCACAACGCCCCGTTCGATATCAGTTTCATGAACGAAGAGCTTTCGCGGATCATCAGTAATCCGCTTTCAAATCGTGTGGTAGATACACGGATTCTGGCAAAGGAAGTCTTTCCCGGCCTCCCCCGCTACGCCCTC
>CAZQEF010000338.1:0-2271 GCA_964592325.1 uncultured Treponema sp.
ACACCTCGGAAATGATAAGCGAGTCAATTCGCGACCTGCTTTTCTCGGCGATGGCAGGGATTCTGGTAGCCTTCCTTGTCATAATCGCATTTCTCAAAAAACTGACATCATCCCTGATAATGACAATTTCAATTCCCCTCTCCCTTCTTTCCGCAATCGCGCTCTTTCCGTTCGCGGGAATCGGAATCAACACCATGTCCATCGGCGGACTCGCAATCGGCATAGGCATGCTGGTGGACAACTCTGTTGTTGTACTCGAAAACCTGCAAAGGAAGGCGAATCCGGAAAACAGTGAAAGCGTGGTCTCGGCAACGGCGGAAATTGCCGGTTCGACCATAGGATCCACAGTAACAAGCCTCATTGTTTTTCTTCCCCTCTTTTTCCTTCCCGGAATAATTGGTGTCGTGTTCAGGGATCTCGCATGGGCGGTGTCTTTTTCACTTCTTGCGTCTTTCGTCGTCTCAATTTCAGTAGTCCCGGTGTTGTTTTGTCGCCTTGGTTCAGCAGAAAGCGCAAGCAGCGGAAACAACGCGCGGTACCGTGACTCGCTCAGAAAGGTGTATCGACATCCCGCACTGGCTGCAATTGGCTGCGCCTTCCTCCTTTGCATCGGCTCTTTTTCATTCCTTTTTCTTGAAAAAAACTGGCTCGATACACCGGAAACCAATCACTATATCGTATCCATAGCCCTTCCCGCGGGATTGTCAATTGACCATCAGCTGGACATTGCAAAAGAAACAGCAAACATACTTTCGGGACATTCCGAAATCGATGGAAGTTTTTTTTATACAGGCGGCGATTACAGCGATCCGTATTATATAACGGGTAAAGATCCGGAACATGAAACGATATTTTGCCATATCACCACTGCGGCCAACGCGCATATGGACACCGAAAAGGCGGCCGCGTTTTTTACTTCCCTTTTCTCAAGCATTGGAAACGCCTCTGTTTCCGCAACATCGGCGAGCCTTTCCTTTAATGACATTCTTGGCTTTAGCGGAAAAAACCATGCCACGTTTCCTGTTCCCGGGAAAGATTACGAGGAGGCGTTTTCCCGCGCTGTTCAATTCAGGGACACCTATGATGATCCCGATATTTCCGTATATCCCCAATCATCGCGGCCGCGCATAATCGCGAAACCGAAACGGGATGCCCTTGACGCACTCCATCTTGACAACGCGTCAATAGCGCAAATTCTTGGAAGTTATATTTTCGGGATATATGCCGGTTCGCTGGAAAGCCCGAACGGGCGAATACCCATCAAGATCCGGCTGAACAGGGAACACCGAAATTCCCCTGACACACTTGTCGACCTTGCCTTTCCCCTTTCCGAAAATACTTCCACCACGCTTGCGGAAGCAGTTCATATGGAAAAAACCACTGCCCCGCCGGTGTATTACCGAAACAACCGTCAACATGTCGCATACCTTGATATTCCAATGGAGAATCAGGAGGCAAGAGAAAAAACCGGTCTTGTGATCACAGACACTGAAACAGAGGAATGGAAGAATCAGTCCCGCACCATTTTATTTCTGTTTTGCATATCAATTTTTCTCATGTACATCCTCCTTGGAATCCAGTTTAATTCATTTCTTCTCCCGCTTCTCCTTCTTGCCGTAATTCCCTTCGGCTTTGCCGGAGTTTTTGCCGCCCTCTTTATATCGGGCAAGGCAATCACGCTTAACGGAATTCTCGGCTCCCTGGTCGTTATCGGGGTTGTTGTTAACAACGGCATAATCTTTTACGACAATTTCTCATCACGTATTTCGAACTCACAGCTTTCTGTTTTGGGAACATATCGGGGCGCAAACGATCGTATCCGCGCCATCACGATAAGTTTTTTTACTACTTTTATTGCGCTTGTCCCGATTGCGATAGATATCACAAAAAAGAATCCGCAAAGCGCCATGGCTACCGCAATTATCGGGGGCATTCTTGCCTCAACTCTGGTCAGCATATATGGGTTCCCGGTTGTCTTTAACCGATATTTCAGGAAAAAATTTCAGAAGGACCAATATGTTGCTTGAAAAGAATGTTTCATATACATTATTGGCCGCATTACTGCTCATTACCGCCGGACTTTTCTGGACCCGGTTCACGTTCGGAGCGCCGCCTCCTGAACAGGTTTCATACAGAATAACGACAGAATATTTCGGCGCAACGGCGCAAGAAATCGAACGAGTCATTACCATCCCGCTTGAAAATAACCTCAGCGATATTCCCGGCATTACCCGGATACGCAGTACCAGCGAATTCAACAAATCGACCATC
>CAZQEF010000339.1:0-2271 GCA_964592325.1 uncultured Treponema sp.
TTCTGGTGGAACCGCCAACTTATCCCCAGAAATCGATGGAACCGTACTGCCGCGCGCAGGATTTTCTGGTACCGTTCCGCTTCAGTGAAGCAAACATCATTACCGCGAAAAACCAGTCACGGATAATCTTCAGCAAGGAACCGCAGCAGGCCATTTCCGCCTTTACCGTGGTCCGCCCCGCAGGAATGGATTTTGCGTTCCTTTTCTATGCCCTTCCCGACGCATTTCTGTCAATAGAAAAGTTCTTTTCAAAAACCCTTAATCAGGAAGCCGGGGTTTCCCAGGTAGATGCACAAAAAGCCGCGAAGGAAATTGGAGAACTGTGTGCGCAATCACTCACCTGGCCGAAAGACCGGGAATAGGACACTTGTTGTTGTCTACGGTCTGAAAACGACCGATTATTCCTGGCTTGACCGGTTTTATCCGGCACGCAGACTCAGGGAAGAAGCCCAAAACCGGAGCATTTCGCTCCGGTTTTTGTTTCCGCGCGATGTGGCGGCATTTCTTGCGTCAGATAATATCAGAGACTATGCTGCTGCGACTCCTGTTCTCTGCCGCGGCTCTGTCCCCCCTGATGTTATTGAATCAATCGAGCAATCCGGATTCACCGTCATCAATCCGTCAAAAGCAGTCCGTATCGCCAACGACAAACAGGAAACAGGCCGTTTCCTTGCGGAGTGCGGGTTTCCCACTCCTTATCTCCTGAAACGTGAATTGCTTGATACCCCGGATGTTCCCTGGCCAATCATCGTAAAACCCCGTTTCGGCAGCAGGGGAACGGGAGTCCGGCTGCTTTACCGTACAGACCGTATTCCGGAGGGAGACTATCTGTTTCAGGAATACATTTCCGCCTCACACGGGCGTGACTTCCGCGTTTTTTTTGCCGAAGGAGCCGTGCTCGCCGCGGTTGAACGAAGATCACAAGCGGACGCTGCGGGGAACATTCCGCTCATTTCCAATGCCTGTACCGGAGGAAAGATCTATCCCTCGCCCTTCAGGCCGGCCGTCCCCGATCAGATAGCAGCAATGACTGCGTCCATCGCTGAAAAGGCAGGACTCTGGTACGGCATCATTGATTATCTCTACCGCACTCAGGAACCCGATCCCGGACAGCTTTCCGTATGCGAACTGAACGCCGCGCCCGGGTTTACCGCGCTTGAAACAGAAGGCGGCGTTGACATTGCCGGAGCGCTGATGGAGAAAATAAGCAGCTCATTTTTCTCCGAGCAGCTGCTTTAGCTCCTGTATGTCGGCGGCAAGTTTTGACCGCTCCATCTTCTGGTAACGGGGGGGAACCATTTCGCGACTTGTGCATTCAAGCACGGCAACCAGGTTCTGCAGCTCAATTTCATACGGATAAGCCGGTGGAATAAAATCCCTGAGGGTAGCATCGATATCTTCCCGGGTTACGATTGACCGGTTATCGATGCTCGCGCACATCTTTGCCCGGACAAGAATGGCTTCAATATCAGCCCCGGACATATCGAATTTGATTCCCTTGAAAATATCCGACAGGGGAAAGTCCTTCACCTTGATGTCGAGTTTCTTCTGAAGGGTTTTAAACAAATCTATCCGCTCATCGGCAGATTCGGGATAAAACAGGGCGAGGTGCTCCTCTGCCCGTCCCTGTCGTTTCAGGTCGATGGGCAACAGATCCGGACGGCAGGTTATGAGGAACCAGAGAATTTTCCCCCGATATTCGGTATTTCCCATGAAATTGGCAATCTGTGCGAATACACGGCTGGATGTACCGGAATCCCCGACAGAATCCCGGTCACCGAGAAAGGCATCAGCTTCGTCAATCATGACCGCAACCGGAGCCATGGCTTTGAGAATATTGAGTACTTTTTCAAGATTTGATTCGGTCGCCCCCTGCCACTTGGAGCGGAAATTTCGCAGCTTTACCATCGGTATTCCAATCTCTCCGGCGAAGGCCGAGACCATAAACGTTTTTCCCGTTCCGACAGGCCCTGCGATGAGATACCCCATGGGAAGCACGTCGGTACGGCCGAATTTGAGCGCGCGGGCCGCACTCTGGAAACGCTTTTTAACAAATGAATGCCCGGAAACAAGGGAAAGATCATGCCCTGTATCCACAAATTCAAGCAGTCCGGCGGCCTCATTCTCAATAATCGAACGCTTTCTGTCCCGGAGATACTCAAGGGTAATGGGCTTGTCTTCCTGATAGGATTCGGCCACAAGCTGGTTAAGATTCAAAAGATTCAGACCTGAAGTCATGTTGCCAATCCGTTCGGGATTCAAGCCCCGTTC
>CAZQEF010000340.1:0-2267 GCA_964592325.1 uncultured Treponema sp.
CTTCCTTGGGAAAATTCCACCAGGACAGGTATTCCATGGGCTGCCAGATACCGAGGACGCCGTCGGTATCTGCGTATTTGATCTGGGAGTCGGTTTGCACATCGGCGGAAGCGGTGGCGTAAAAGGAGCCGGCTCCAAAGGAAAGCTTTGCCTGGAGAACGGGATTGTTCAACGTGAGCCGTTTCGCAAGGGGAAAGTCGGCCAGCCGGTTCGAATATCCCGCGTCCCACTGTTCGGAGTCCAGTCCGGTCCATCCGATAACGAATGGTTGAACAAGTATTGATCCGCTCCAGAACGCGCGGTCTGCATCTTCTTCAGGCGCAATGAGACCGTAGAAGCGGGCCTCTTCGTGTGAAATGCTCTGGATGGTAGTGGGCGGGATGTATCCTTCGCTGATGCTTTTGATATACAGCCGTTCAAGTGTTCCATCATTCCGGCTGACCATTCGGGCATTCTGGCTGTGTACCGTGGCAGGAATCACAACAAGAAGCAGTACGCAAAGAAGTGCAGTGTTGCACCGGACAGTAAGGCCTTTCACGAGAGTTACTCCTTTGCAGGATTATCCGGACGGAACGCCTTCCGGGCAAAGCCTGCAACATCATTTTTTATATTTCCCGAACGTAGTTTTCTCCGTTCGTTCTGTTTTTCCACCAGGGACGGGATAGCGGCAACCAGAATTTCAGCGCGTTTCCGGGAAAGACCCGTCAGCTTTCCGATTTTATCGATACCGTCCGGTTCTGCCGCCAGTTTGATCAGTGCTTCTACAGTACCACAGGTTTTTAAAAGAATGGCAGCCTTTTTTGCGCCGATACCCGGAAGTTCCTCAAAAACAAGCCGTGTATTCTCTTTTGTACGCAATCGCTGGTTGCGTGTGGTCGCGAAACGGTGGGTTTCATCCCGGACGCGCTGCAACAGGCGCAGGGCGTCTGACCGGCGGGGAAGGGTAAGCGGTTGTGACACGCCGGGGAGAAAGAGTTCTTCATCACGTTTGGCAAGTCCGATTATCGGAATATCCAGTTCAAGCGCGTCAAGGACTCCCTGTACCGCGTTCACCTGTCCGATTCCTCCGTCAATAACGACAAGATCGGGCAATTCCGCCTGTTCATTCAGGAGCCGGGTGTACCGGCGGGAGGTTGCTTCGCGCATTGACGCGAAATCGTCAATGACACCGTCGGTAGTACGCAGCCGGAACATGCGGTAATTCTTCCGGTCGGGGTTTCCGTTGTAAAAGGATATCAGGCTGGCAACCGGAAGACGTCCCCCGATATGGGCGATATCAAATCCTTCGATACGGGCAGGGAGCCGTGGAAGTTTGAGGAGGGATCGGAGTTCCTCAAGCGCCGGAAAGTCTCCGCGTTCCCGAAGGCGGCGGGTCGCGTCTTCACGGGCGTTGAACCGTGCCATGGCCATCGCCGTTGCGTGACGTTTGTCGCTCATTTTTCGTGGTCCGCGGTATTGCGGCTGCGGTGAGGCTGCTTCTCCGGACAAAATGCCGGGTTCATCGGGAGTATCCGGGACCGGGATTGCCTCAATTTGCGTGGAACAACCGAGGCCTTCCGAAAACCACTGCTCTGCAAGCGCGAGTCCTTCTTCCGTCGGTACAAAAATGCGCGGGGGAACCTCTTCCGCACTGTCGTAAAAGGCCATGAGGAATTCGGGCAGCAGTTCTTCTTCGTTTTTCAGACTGTGCACCCGGTACAGATCCCGCGATACCAGACGGCCGTTCCGCATGCGGAGAACCGAGAATGTTACCATGACCCCTTCAGCCGCCCAGGCAATATAATCACGGGATTCAGGATCCATGTCTACAACCGCGTTTTGTCCGTGGAGTTCGCGGACGGCGGCGATGCCGTCCCGTAATCCGGCCGCGGCCTCAAAGCGGCGCCCTTCCGCCTCTTCCTTCATGCGTTTTTCAAGGCGTTTGACAGCGGATTCCTTTCCCTCAAGCAGTCGTATGATTTCACTGATTTCCTTGCGATACTCTTCTTCACTGATTCTTCCGGCACAGGGTGCGCTGCAAAGCCCCATGTGGTAGTATAGACAGGGCTGTTTCCGCTTGATCAGGCGGCGGCATTGCCGGATATGGAAGTGTTTTCTGACAAACTCAAGGAAACTGTCCGCTGCCGGCAGATTCGGGAAGGGGCCGAAATAACGGGCGCCGTCTTTCTGAATCCTCCGGGTACGGAAAATGCGCGGGAACGGTTCCCGCGTAATCTTTATAACCGGGTAGGTTTTTCCGTCCTTGAGATTGATGTTGTAGCGCGGAC
>CAZQEF010000341.1:0-2250 GCA_964592325.1 uncultured Treponema sp.
ACCGGACCGGATTTGACCATCCCCTCCAGACCACGCCGAAGAGCGTGGTTGACCGTCTGGGACGCGGAAGTTTCCGCTCCCATGCCGCCACCCAGGTACTGGCAACCCGCTGGGACCTCCGGCAGGAAGAAAACGGTTTCCCCGCAAACCGCCAGTGTTACCTCGTCGAAGACGGCCGCCAGATATTCCATTCCGCAAGTCCCGAACACGAATCCGTGGTGAAAGGAACCTGCGTCCACGGCCAGAACCATACTCGCATCGTGTATGAAACCGCCTGTGGTCTCACGATCGAGCGGACCATATTCCTTCCGAAGCAGGAAACGGGGCTTCCCCTCGCCGTTGAAATCCAGCGGATCGCGGTGACCAATACCGGCGCAAAACCGCGGCACCTCCGCCTCGTGTGTACCGGCATGTTCGGCCCCACCAAACCGCCGGCACTCATGGAAGACGTCCTGTACAGCAACATCATCATGGAAGGCGGTGTCCTTTTCAATGACGAAGGAACCGTGCGGACGGTAAGCCCGCGCTATTTCCCCGCGCAGGACAAGGACGATCTCCGCTTCCATACCATGATCGTCCGCGGGACAAGCGGCAACCGCTTCCCGGACGGCTTCTGCCTCAATTACAACGACTTCGTGGGCCGTGGGACTCTTGAAAATCCTGACGGTCTTGATCCCCTGCCGAACGACCTCTATCGCAAGGGTCCGGGATTCTTCGCGCTGAGCGCGGAACTTTCCGTTGAACCGGGAGAAACCGTGTATGCGGACAATTTTACCGGACTCGTCTCCAAAAAGACAAACCCCGCGTTCGGTCCCGACTCGCTCGAGAAGGAAACCGACGCGCTCATTCGTCACTTTGAAAAGCCGGACTCCGTTTCCGAAGCGCTCGCCGCGGTGCGGAGCTTCTTTGACGGGTATTCGTCATTCTTTTCCCTGGACAGTGAAGACAGGGACTTCTCGGTATACTGCAGCAGGAACCTCCCCTTCCAGGTGCTGTATCAGACCTTTGTGTCCCGTTCCTTCGGACAAACCCAGAAGGGCTATCGCGAGATCGGCTTCCGGGAAATCCAGGATCTGTTCGCGTCCATGTACTATTTCCACGCGCAGGGAAACAGCGCCATTACCAAAGAACTCCTGACTGCCTGGGTTTCCCAGGTACATGAGTTCGGTTTCGCGAACCATAACTTCTTCTGGGAAGGAAAGGAAGCGGGCTACTGGTCCGACGACGCGCTCTGGCTCCACCAGGCGGTGGGACGGTATATACACCTCACCGGAGACACCGCTTTCCTTGACAAACAGATTTCAGTAGCCGGCGACTCGAACGGAAAAACAAGAAGCGTATACGAGACCCTGATCGCGGCTGTGCGCTATTCCATGGAAGTCTCCGTGGGAAAACACGGACTTCCCCTTCTCGACCGTGCCGACTGGAACGACTGTCTCCGCCTTGACCGGAACTTTCACACCGGCGCCGAGAAAGAAAAAATCTGGAAAGAAACCGGCCGCTATGAAACCGACTGTACCGAAAGCGTCATGAACGCCTTCCTCGCCATAACCGCGGCGAAAGAGCTTCGATCGCTCGCCGAGCTCAGGGCTGACAGTAAAACCGCCGGCTGGCTTTCCGAAAAAATCGATTCGATGGAACAGGCCGTTCGCACCCATGCCTGGAAAGAGAATGCCTTTGCCCGCCTCCTCTTCAACCAGTACCCGGGCTTTACCCACGCCGGTGCTCCGGGCGACGGTCTCGATACCGATTCAAGCGGCGGCACCTTCTTCCTCAACAGTTTTTCCTGGTCCATACTTTCCGGCGTGGCGAACGACGAAGAGATCGCGTCCATGCTCGAGGTGGTGCGCACCAAGCTCAAGACGCCGTTCGGTCTCAAGCTGGTTTCCCCCAACGATCTGAGCCGGGTAGTCCCCGACGCGGCAAGCGCCGAATACTTTCCCGGCGACCGTGAAAACGCCGCGGTGTTCAAGCACGCGAGCATGATGGCGGTTTCCGCCATGCTCGAAGCGTCCAAGCGTGTGGCGGACGGCAAACTCGCCGAGGAACTCGCGGGTGAGGCATGGGCCATGGTGGACCTCGTCTATCCCGCGCGCACCATGGCGAATCCCTTCGTCCTCGCCGGCAACCCGCGCTTCTGTACCCAGTACAACAACAGTGAAACGGGCGAGAACATCGGTCCGCTCCTCAGCGGCACGTCGACCTGGTTCATCCTTGCGCTCCTCAAGGCGTACGGCATCGAGCTTTCCG
>CAZQEF010000342.1:0-2245 GCA_964592325.1 uncultured Treponema sp.
GGAAAAGCGTTACGATGAAGCGATAACGCTGTTTGATACGGTTCCCGAACCGGATGCATCCGATCCGGCCATACTTCGCCTGAAAATGGCAGTACTGACCGCGGCAGGCCGGTTTGATGAAGCGGTATCGATTGCAACCATACTGGAAAAACAAAATCCGGATGATACAGCGGTATTATATGCCCGTGCCATGCTTGCCGGTGCCATGGGTGATGCAAAAACCCGCCGCAGCTATCTCAACCGGGTAGTAAAGCTCAAACCGGATCACAGCGATGCGCTCACCGCGGTTGGTCTTGATTTTTATGCACGCAAGAACTATTCCCAGGCACGCGAATGGCTGACCAAAGCCATCTCGGCGAATCCTGACAATACCGACGCACTGCTGGGACTCGGCCGTGTGTTCTATATGGAAAACAAGCTGGATCAGGCTGAAGACACCCTTTCTCTTGCAATTTCACGCGACCCGGGATACAGCCTGCTTTGGGCGGAACGTGCACGGGCCTATGCCGAAAATGGAAAACGGCCCAAAGCCCTGGAAGACATGAGAAAAGCCCTCGAGCTTGACGATTCGGTGTACGGACACTGGATGGATTACGGAAACTACCTCATGGGAGCCGGGAAACGCGAAGAAGCGCGGGATGCATTCTCACGGGCCATTGCCATTGATCCCGATCAGTACCTTTCCTATATCTATCGGGCCGGCCTCAATGATGATCTTGGAAACAGCAGGGAAGCAATAGAAGATTACCGCAAAGTACTCACCCTGTATCCCCAATACTATTATGCCGCCGAAAGCCTCGGTATCCTCTTGTGGGGAGAAGAAGACTATGCCGGAAGCCGGCAGGCCTTCCGCCACGCGCTGTCATACAACGCAAAAAACACTTCGTACGCACTCATGTATACCCTGTGCCTCTACCGGGAAAACCGCCCGAACGAGGCAAAGGACTTTATGCGCCAGTATATTGCGACACTCGACCGGACCACAACCGAGTACTTTGTCTGCCGTCTTTTTGTTGATCAGTCCGGAGATGCCGATGTGCTTAACCGGATAATGCGGGAACAGAATATAAACAACCGCAGCCGATTACTGTTCTACTCGGCCGTGTACTACGAAATGTTTCAAAGCGTCAGTATCGCGCAAAAGTATTACATGGAAGTGCTTTCGGTTCCCGTACCGAGCTTCTTTGAATACCGCCTGAGCAAATGGGCGGTAATACGGCTGGAAAGCACCGCGAACAGCACAAGAGATGGAAAACATCAGGGATAAGATGAACGAACAACCTTTTCGTGCGCTTACCGGGATTCTGGATAAAGACCGTCCGGTGCTTGTACAGGCGCACGATTATCCCGATCACGATGCCATTGCGTCCGCGTATGCCCTCTGTGAACTGCTGCTTCGCACAGGGTATTCCGCCGACCTTACCTTTGCCGGGGAAATTCAGAGTATTTCGCTCTCCATCATGATGGAACGGCTTTCCATACGCCATCTTCCCTTTACCGAAGCAACAAACATCCCCCGAGCCCAGATCATCGTCGTGGACGGATCTCCCGTGGACGGTACCATACAAAAAACGGCGGGAGAACTGGTCGCGGTAATTGATCATCATCCGTACAGCATTGCTCCGGAATGCCCTGTTGTTGATATCCGTCCGGATACCGGATCCTGTTCATCCATAATATGGACGTATTGGCTTGACTCGGGGGAAAAAGCTGACAAGACAACGGCAACCGCCCTTCTTGCCGGTATACAGCTGGACACCGACTTTCT
Organism: uncultured Treponema sp.; assembly: GCA_964592325.1. Classification (GTDB taxonomy): domain Bacteria; phylum Spirochaetota; class Spirochaetia; order Treponematales; family Treponemataceae; genus Teretinema. The sequence continues at coordinate 1,769 of CAZQEF010000342.1, forward strand.
TTCCCGCCAGGTCAGTAAAACCGATCTCGACGCGCACTATGAGCTTTTTTTCATGGGCAACTATGAACTGGCTCGCGAGATTGTCAGAACAACCTTGAAGCTGGATCAGGTTCATGAAATTGGAAAAGCTTTTTCGTCTTCCAGAGTAACCGGATCAACCATGCTCATCGAATTAAAGGAAGATTATTCAAGCGAACTGCTTTCCGTAGTAGCCGATTTTCTGTTACGATTGCGGGAAATAACCTTTGTTATTGCCGTGGAAATACGCGGAGAAGAATACCACCTTTCTGCACGAACACGGGATCGTTCAATTGACGCAGGCAGCATCATTCGAGCTTCACTTGCAGGAATCGGTACTGGCGGAGGACACCGCCACATGGCCGGAGGAATCATTACCCCGGAGAAATATCCCGGTTCAAAGCTCCTTCTAGAAAGGATTACCCAGGAACTGGACTCACACAGGAGCAGGCATGAAAC
>CAZQEF010000343.1:0-2239 GCA_964592325.1 uncultured Treponema sp.
GAAAAGCGGTTGTCTTGTGGCAAAAAACGCCGGCGAGATTGCCGGGCAATGCGATTATGTTTTTCTTGCAGTAAAACCCCGGTACGTTCACGCGGTTCTTGCGGATATTTCTCCCGTCCTTGACGACGGGACGATCCTGGTTTCCATGGCCGCCGGAGTGTCCGTGGAAACCATCCGCTCTGGAGCCGGTAAAAAGGCCCGGGTCATCAGAATCATGCCGAATACCCCTGCGTCCATTGGTGCGGGAATGATTGCCGTTTCCCCTGATTCATCAATAACCGATGCGCAAGTACAGGAACTCCGGCGCCTTCTTTCAAAAGCTGGACTTTCGGAACTGATGGACGAAAAGCTTATGGACGCCGTAACCGCGGTATCCGGATCGGGGCCCGCGTACGGATTCCTCTTTATTGAAGCGCTTTCAGATGCCGGCGTGCGCATGGGGTTGAACCGGGAACAGTCAACACGCTTTGCGGCTCAGACACTCAAGGGCGCGGCGGAAATGGTTCTCGGGACGGGAACCCATCCGGCCATGCTCAAGGATGCCGTGTGTTCACCCGGCGGAACGACTATTGCCGCCGTTGAAGCGCTGGAGGCTGCCGGTTTCCGGTCGGCTATAATATCCGCCGCTCTTGCCGCGTGGAACCGGTCAATTGAGCTTGGGAAACCGGAGCAGTGATTAGTTCGATTGAATGTATTTTTCGAGCAGTTCAAAGAGCTGTGCCGGTTTGAACGGTTTGTACAGATAATCCCTGATATAGTTCCGGTGCTCATATACCGATGCCTCGGTTGTATGGGTCGCCGTTTGCGCGATTATGGGAGCCGTGATTCCCAGTTCAGTCTTGATTTTCTTCGCCGCTTCATACCCGTTCATGCGGGGCATGTGGATATCCATCAGAATGAGAGAATAGTAATCTTTCGGTTTTGAGCTGCATTTTTCGACCGAATCGATACCATCAACTGCCAGTTCATTCGGAATACCGCTTTCGTTGAGCAGCGTAACAATTATTTCTGCATTGATTTCATTGTCTTCAACAACAAGCACTGGCGACATGAACATAACCCCTCTGTACATCAGCAATGATGCTGTACTTAAGTATAATCAATAAATACAGAATTCAACACGTTCTGCTTAAAAAAGTGCCAAAAAATCAGTAGTAGACGATTCTGAAAGGGCAGCGGAGAGAAAATCCATTTTTTGTGTAGGCTTTTTTTGCGGAAATATTGTCCTTTTTTACAAAAAGAGCCAGATTTTTTCCATTCCCGGTTCTTTCCCGGATAACATGCGCTACCAGGGCAGAAGCAATGCCGTTGGCCCGGAGTTCAGGTCTTGTGTATATACCGCCAAGTTGATCCCAGTGCACGCCGCAGGCATTGGTGCCCGCCTTTGCAACCGGGGTATCTCCGTAGAAGGCCGCGTACACGTATTGACGGGAAAGGGCCAGTTTGAACATCGAATAACAGCGTTTTTCGTCCGGACAGCTGCCGGGTGCCAGTACTTCTTCCTGTTCATACCCCATCTGCAGGGGTAAAAGCATATCCGCGTCATCGGAATTGACCCGGCGTATGTACGGATCCGTGGCGGATGTGTGTATTTTTGACGGAAGGGCCGGGAGTACTGCAGATCGGCAGGCCTTTTTTTTGTCAAGAGTCATCAATTCATAATCGATTGCCCGGGAAATATCACGTGCAACAAGCGCTTCGAGGAAGCTTGTTTCGATCGCGGTGCCGAGAATGGAAAAAATGCGTTTATTCCTGAGCCAGGCAAACAACGGTTCAATGTAATCGCCTTCAAGCGCGGAAAGATCAAGCAGATGCAACAGTGTTCCGCCGGGAGTCAGATGTATTATCCCTTCTATTACCGGATCGCCTTTATCCGTCCGGGCGGTGAGTACGGCGAAAGAATTCTGCTGGCTCGCGGGAAAACGGGCCGGTTTGAATTCCATGAAAGCCGCCATGAGCGAAACACAACGGAATTCGTGCGCGAGAAGAAAATCCCTGCAGAAAGGGAACAGGTTTGGCGACAGCGAATGGATGCGTCGTTTCATTCAATATCCCTGAGGGGGAAAGTCCCGGTTGGTTCAAAGTCTCCCGCAAGAGCGCCAAACGCCGCGGTAAATGACCAGGGGGAGTAACTGTACACTGCCAGGACACTATCGATCCAGGGAACTTCAGTCAGAAGAACCGGAGACATGGCAGAAACAACGATGATACGGTCTTTCAGATGATGGAGTTTCTTGAG